>JAHIEM010000085.1 GCA_018901625.1 Nanobdellota archaeon | reverse complement strand
TGAAATTTAAGCTTACTTACATAGACAAGGAAGAGCCAGAAGGAGAGGAAAGCATTGAAGCATTTGTAGGAAGCAGGGTTCACGAAGCTTTGGAATGGCTTTACAAGAGAGTAAAGATGACTGTGGTTCCAACCAAAGAACAAGTTTTAGAGTATTTTGAAAAGAGATGGAAAAAGAACTTTCATCCTGCAATCAAGATAAATAATGAAGAATTTTTGCCAGAGCATTATTTCAGCAAGGGAAAGAAGTTTATTGAAGATTACTATGAAAGATACAAGCCATTTAAGGAAAATACTATTGCTATGGAGAAACTAGTAAGAATTGACTTGGATGGCACAGGAAAGTACAAAATGATTGGATATGTTGATAGGCTGGTTTACAACAAAGATTCTAAGTCATACGAAATACACGATTACAAGACAGCTAATAGGCTAAGCGAGCAGTCTGAGCTTGAACAAGACAGGCAGTTAGCATTATATTGCCTTGCTGTTAAAAGCATGTATCCTGATGCTAATAAAGTCTGCTTAATCTGGCATTTTCTCGCTTTTGACAAGGAATTCTGCATTTTCAAGACAGATAAACAGCTAGGGCAGCTAAAAAAAGAGGTAATTAAGGTTATTCAGGAAATTGAAAGAGCTAAAAAATCTGGAAAGTTTCCTGCTAGCCAGACTGCTCTGTGTGACTGGTGCGAATACAAGAGTCTATGTCCGCAGTTTAAGCACGAAGCAGAATTAGAGAAAAAGCCAGTTAATGAATACTTGAAGGATGATGGAGTTAAGCTAGTTAATAAGTATGCTGAGATTTATTCTAAGAAGAAAGATATTGAACTAGAATTAGATAAGATAAAAGAAGCAGTTATTGAATATTCAAAGAAAAAAGGAATAGAAGTGGTTTTTGGCAGCAATAACAAGATTTCAGTTAAATTCTCAAAGAAGTTTAAGTTTCCTGCAAAAGGCACAGAAGAAAGGCAGGAACTAGAGTCTTTGCTTAAGAAGCTTAAAAAATGGGATGAAGTCGCTGCTCTTGATACATTTGCTTTAGAAAAGGAGTTAGATGAATGGCCTGCTGAAGTTGTTAAGAAGATTAAGAAGTTTGGCAGTGAGGAGGATTCAGTTAGCGTTAGGTTAAGTAAATTGAAGGAAGGAGAAGAATGAGTGAAAAAAATAAGAATATTGAAGAATTGTTAGAGAATAAAAAAGTTGTAGAAAAAATAGTTAAGGTTATTCCAATGTATGACAAAAATAAAGACTATCTTGCTTTTCCTATGGAAGTTTTACCTAAATCTTTTAAAAAATTAAAACCCAAAGAAAAGAATTTTATTAGACAGGTATTAGTAAAGACACAATTTCCTGACATGAAGAGATTTCTTAATGATAAAATAAAAATAACTTTAAGTTGCTATCTAGAAGACTTATCTGTTAATATTTTAGATATTTCAGAAAGCGTGATTTCTATTTTAGATAAGATAACTTTCAATAACTCAAATCAAATAAAAGAGCTAAAAGTAGAGATAATTGATGTTAAAAAAGATTCCTATAACGATGGGCGACCTTTTATAGGTGTTGTTGTAAAGAAACATAAAACAAAAAAAGAGGAAGGACGATGAGTAAGGAAAAATGGCGAGTAAATGTAGGAATAGGAGAAAGAAACACCCGACAGAAATATACTCGGAGCGTATCATCACTTCTTAAAAAATGGATACGGGAAAAGGGTAATCTAGAAATATGCCCAGTATGCGGAGAAGATATGCCAGAAACTTTCCACGTACATCACATAGACGGAAATCATAATAACAAGTCCTGTAATAACAAAGTCTATATTTGTGCTTCTTGCCATGCTATAACTTACAAAGCAAAAAAAGATTTAAGGAAATTATGGACAAAAAGACATGAGGAATATAAAGTTAGTTTAAGTAAGAGGAAGAGCGAGGAATAAAAAATGGCAAACTTTAGAAGAATACTTCAAGAACACACTAAAAAGATTAACAAAGAAAGAAACAGGCTAATAATTAAAGAGCATAAAAAGGGCGTGAGTGAGGAAGATATAGCTAAAATGTTTAAAGTTCATTATTCTACTATTCAGGTTATAATTAAAGACTTTAAGAAGAAAAATGGAAGATAAACTTAAGGAGTTATTAGAGAAATTTAACAAAGAAGTGCTATTTCGACTATCAAAAAGCAAAGGAATTGAATGGGGGTAAGCAAATGAGAAATTTATGGGATATTACTGCTAAAAGACACCTAACAAAACATCCAACTGAAAAACCAGAGGAATTACTGGAGAGAATAATTTTATTAGGTAGCAAAGAAGGAGATACTATTTTAGACCCATTTATGGGAAGTGGGACGACGGGGGTAGTAGCAAAGAGACTAAACAGAAATTTTATAGGTATTGAAATAGACGAAGAATTTTTTGATATGGCAAAAGAAAGAATAGAAAAAGGCTAGCCTTCGGGAGTCTTTTTATTCTCTTCGATATTTTCACTAAGTTTTTGACTACCCTTTATTTAGTAATAAAAAACTACTCCTAAAAAATAGGCTTATTTTACCCCCTAAATTAAGAAACAAATAAACAGATGCTTATTTGATTATAAGAATTTAAATACTTGTCCAGATAGATATTTCTATGAATCTAAGCACCTTTTTTGAGGAGATAGAAGGAAATTTAAAGGAGAAGTTTGGTCAAACAACCAGAATCTGGGTTTGGCCTGACGGGGATAATTCAGAATATAAGGACCATCCAGAAATACATGGAGTAAAGGGTTTTTATGGAAATGGAATTGTTAATAATTCTGTCTTAATATGGATAACCGAAAGGCCTTCTTTGGCAAGAGACAAGCGGAAAGAACACAAATTTCCTGATTGGATAGATAAGGCATTCTACAAAATGCTTACTGATTCAAAGCTACAAAATATGCATCTTACGGATTTTGTCAAGGTAATGCATAATCCGGGAGTTCCTCCTACGGAAAGGGAATTAAAAGAAAGCGTTTTCTGGATGAAAAAAGAAATTAAATTGTTAAAGAAGCCAAATAAAAATCTGATTATTATCGCTAATACTAAACGGGTTAAAGAATGGTTGGGCACTTATTTTCCAGAATATTCTTCAGAAAGAATTAATTTTTTTAAGGGGTTTTTTAGATATGGCAAACAAGAAAAACTTAAGCAAATTCTTCAAAACCTATACGAAAAAACAGGCACGTAAGCCTTTCTAAAATCCCCCCATGTAAAATAGCCTATTTTTATGAGGGAAAATAAGACACTCAGAAAACGACCGTTTTTCACTACTTTTTCTTAATGCGATACTTTTAAATAAAAGTCATACGCCCTTTATGAATGAGAAAAGGTGTATTGCTAGCAGTAGGTTTATTCTTAATGGTTTTTATGATTGGAAGTGTGAGTGCTGAAGAATATTGTGATGGGATTTATAATCCAATAACTGACAAATGTGATGTAGACCCTGATTGTGTTAGTAACTTTTTCCAATGTTGTTTTGGTATGGGGTGGTATCAAGTTTCTTGCCAGAATTCCTCTTTCGTACTCCCTACTTTATATAATCTGTTGCGTAGAGAAAAATTAGAGACAAATGATACATTAAATTCTTTTGAACAAAGAATCTCAAGAATAGAAGATGACCTATTCGACAGTCCAGAAGGAATGACAAAGGTATATGTGTATGACATATGGGGTTGTGAAGTTGAAGGATTCTCAGTAGATGAGATAAACAAAAGCTTCAATGAATGGAGAACAAAGACTAAGCTAAAGTATCTCGAACATCAGAGATGTGTGATTTTTTCAATAGTTGATGATATAAAAAACAACATAATTTTTGCTATACAAGATGCAATAACGGGACATGCAACAAGAATAGATGCATTAGAAAGCAGCTCTGGTAGTGGAAATGGAGGAGAAATTTCAAATGTTTCATTCCCTAACTACTTCAAATATCTAAGTAGCACAGACAGGAAAAATGTTATTTGCGATTATGCAAAGGATAACCACCTAGATACATATTCTGATTTGGGCTGGGGATGTGTAGTAACTTACAAGCAAAGTTCAAGAGGAGAAACAGCATCATGCAGATGCAAGGAAACACCCGATGGTTCTGCAGCTATAATTCCCCCTTTCTACCTTAATGATTGGAAAGCAGCGACAACAGGGATTACTTTAGAAATTACAAATTTAGGAGGCGAGGATTACACCTTGAAAAGTCTTGCAATTACTGACTGTGGGACTCTAGATTTAAGAAACAAAAAAATAAGCGTAGGTAGTTATCAATCAATTAGAGTACCTTGCAGACTTACTCGTGGAAATCAATTTAACGGAGATATTACTTTAAGTTATAATAAAGTAGGTACCGTTGTTGATTTGACTTCTACTGGGCAAATAAGTGAGATTGTTGCTTAAAAGAAAGGTTTAAATCTCTTAAAACTATAAACGATTATGCCAGACACCTGCTCGAAATGTAAGAAAAAAGTAAGTATGTGGAAATCTTTCTATGTTGGAGATAAGGTTTTATGTGAGAACTGTCATAAAAAGGAAGAAGAAAAAATCAAGAAGAGAGAAGCATTAAAATCGGAGATTGTTTATGGATTGGGTGGTTGGTTGATATTTGTGCAGATTGCTTTGATTTTTGGAATAATAATGGGGGCACAAATGCTAATAGACATGACTGATGTTGTAATCTACTGGTATCTTATTTTGGTATGGTGCGTACTTCAGGTAATTGTTTTAACATTTATGTATGCTAAAAACAAAAAATTTCCATATCTGGCAATTATTTGGGTTTGGTATAGTTTCTTATTTGTGTCTGTGAGTTTTGCAGGATATACTTTTTTTGGAGCTGGAGAAACAGAGAGTTTTTCTATTTTCCCATTATTCTTATGGATTTTACTCTTAATAATTGCAATAATTGGCACAATTTATTTCAAAAATTCAAAAAGGGTTAAAAATACCTTTACTAAATAGACAGATTTATAAGATTTAGATTTCTTAAGTGAATAATGAAAAAACAAATTATTCAACAAATTATTCAAGAAGAGGATATTATTTATTCCATTTATTTCTATGTTTGGTGGGTTTTTGTGACTTTTTTATATTTGATATAATAGTCCTCTCACTTTTAGTTTCATTAGTTGTTTTTCCACTTTTCTTTATCGCTAAATTTTTTATGTGGAAATATCGAGCATATTTTGGGATATTAGGCTATACGATATTAGACAGAGAAGGTATAGAGATAATTTTTATGCCAAAATCAAAAGGATATGCAGGTATCATTCAAAATCATAATAATTGGAAGAATCCCTTTAGTTTAGGTAATATTTACAGGAAAATAGGGTTGTTAATTATAGGGGTTCTAATTCTTTTACCTCTTTTGATTCTCTTCATTAAGGGATTGTGAAAAACAAAATGAACAAGAACATTCTTGACTACTGGGCTTGTTTATCTTTAGGGACAGCTGGATTAATCCTTTTTACCTTCCTGAATATCTTGATTTATGGTGCAGTTCTATTCAAAGAGCAAAGGCTCTGGATTCTGATTATAGAGGTTATTCTTGCCGAATTTATCTTTCTAATGAGTGTTTATGTTGCTTATCAGATTTTAATTAAGAAAAGGACTGTAAGATTTGAATAGAAAGAATTAATAAAAGAGTTAAATAAAGAAGAGATAAAATTAATCTCTTTTGAAGATGTTGAAAAGGACAAAGAGACATTTAACAAAGATTTTGTGGATAAGATCAACTTTATATTTGATAGAATATTTTATCCAGATGATCAGGACGACCTTGAATGATTTTCTAGGTTAAGATATTTTTTCTGCAGCAAAATCCAACATCTCTTTAAGAGTTTTTAGAATATCCTCTGGATTCTCCTTTTGAAATTTATCTCCCTCAAGGTATCTTGCAGAGGGTCTACATGCCTTTAATTTTTCAAATAAAGAAAGGTATTCTGGCTTAGAATTTCCTAATTCCGTCCAACCAACTAATCTTTTGTAACGATGGGGGTGACCCCCTTTAAAACTTAAGAGAAGATCGTCAGGCACAATAAGTAATATTGCAGTAGTGCACAATTCTACACAAGAAAAAGCATCATCAAAAAAGGGTCTTAATCTCTTTTTATGCAGATTGTCAGAGGCACTCTCATAAAACTCTTTTGCCACATCTAAAACTTGTGAAATCTTTCTCTTATTGTAGCGTGTATCAAAAGAAAAAACTATATGGTCTTTATAAAATAAAATAGTTATATGACCTGCATCTGGATAAAACTCAGAAACGTCAATAGATTCCACGCCCTCTATATCACTAAAGTAAATAGCATCGCCCTGCTTAACTGACCTATTTAGTTTAGTTCTCATTACAGCCTTTACTTCTTCATTTAACTTAACTTCCATTTTAGCATAACCTAAAAATAACACCTGAGCTACCCGTAATTCAAAATTCGTTGAAAGTGTGCCTTCTTTTTTCCTCTTTTCTATTTCAGGATTGATCCATAGAGTTACTGCTTGATCAACCAAACGCCTTACAAACTCATCATTTATGTCAGTTATAGAATTAGATGTAATCACTTTATTCTCTGTTAAAACCCCTTTATTTTCAAGTTCCATTATTTTACATAAAGGTAGACATATTAAAGACTTTTTGATATATACCTTTTATATGGTTCGGAATTTCCGACATGTAATATACCCGAAGGTAGTACGCCCGAACCGGGAATTGAACCCGGGTCTTATCCGGACTGCTTAACAAAATCCGCAGATTTTGATTGACAGGGATATGTACTAGCCGTTATACTATTCGGGCGTCTAATATATTAATTAAGAGGGTTTAAAAAGATTATTGAAAGATAAAACAAAAACAGAAGGCTTAAAAATCTGCACTGGCTCAAGTTAAAGTAAGCAAAAGAGGTAAAATGGCATATAGACTAACTCCTAGAAAGGGCAGAAGGTTTATAAATTACTTCGACATAATATGATAACAGAAAATGATAGCTCAAAATCCTGTAAACCGATTTGAATATAGCTCAAACATAGACAGCCTGCACATCTTTGGAAATGAGGAATCAGATGTTGAGGGGTCTCTTATGTTTGAAAACTTTATATTTGATGTAGACACTGAAGGCAGAATAATCGGGCTAGAGATTGATAACGCCTCCAATCTGCTTAACATGGCTCCAGAGTTTATTAATGATAACTTAAAGGAAGCATTTTTGAATGTTAAAATGAGCAGTAACATCATCTTTCTAGGCTTTTCTATAATGATTCAAAAGGAAAAGTTTAATTTCTCTTATATGATCCCTAGAGAGAAGATTTCCCTCACTTGCTGAACCCGAAATATCTTTTCATTACTCGTTTGTCTATATTTTT
This sequence comes from Nanobdellota archaeon, assembly GCA_018901625.1. Lineage (GTDB taxonomy): Archaea > Nanobdellota > Nanobdellia > Pacearchaeales > GW2011-AR1 > JAHIEM01. Next base: position 3,648 of record JAHIEM010000085.1, on the reverse strand, counting down.
CCCGTGATGTATTGCATTAAAAAGTTTCATGGGTCTTTCATCCAAGAAAAAACATAAAGAATAGCTTGTTTTTTTGTTAAATCTGTAGGTCACTGTGTATTTGTAGCCTCTTGGAGAGTTATTCTTTGACATCTCAGCTATCTTTTCAAATTGAGAATAAATCTCTTTAGCTTTTTCTAATGACACTCCGTGGCGTGGCTTTCCATTTCTAAAATAATGTTCTTTAATGACCTCATAATCTTCAAATTTGGCACGCCTGAGTATTTCCTTTACTTGTTCCATTTCTACTTCATTTAGCAGGATATAATCAGCCATGTTAAATCTTTTAGGTAATACTTCCTTCTTTTGACTTTTGGATTTAATTGAGATTATAAGGAACTCATTACTTTTAAGCATTGCTGAGCAAAAACTTAAACAATTATTTATCACGCCAGCTCGAGAAGATAATTATAAATAGTTAATCTTCTCTTAGACATTATGGCTGGAATAGAAATTGATATTGTAATTGCGCCAGAAGGAGAGGGTAAGGACAAGGTTTATAGCATAAGCTCAATACAAGCCCCAAATGTAGTTACTCAGGGAAATACATTGGAACAGGCAAAAGCAAGGTTAAGAGAGGCATTAGAACTGTATTTTGAAGAAATGCCAGAGGCGAGAGAAGCATTAATTACGATAGAAAAAGAAGAGAATTTGCCTTTAATTTCTAGAATGCTCTTATAGTTCTAATAAGTTTATTATTATATTATACAACTTTATTATTTACTAGCCGTTATACTATTCGGGCGCATGACAACCTAAGGTTTTCTTTGCAAACTTTCCCCAGATAGTCAATGTAATGGATTATCCTGGGTTTTTAAAGATTATTGATTCGAGTTTTTGTTTGTCAGATTCTTGAATGTATATGTGAGTATAGAAATGATTAAATAGCTAGGTTTTGTTTTTTGAGTATGGAAGAGAGTGCTGCAAAACCCGGAGAGTGCCCTAAGTGCCATAATACTGGGATTGTAAGAGAAAAAGATGGAACATGCCATACTTGCTGGGATTGCATGCAGGCAGGAAAGCTAGACCAGCACTCTTCAAGAATTCCTGAATCAAGAATAAGATTATAATTCTAAGGAGATAGTTAAATTTATAATTGATAGTTTGCAATAATACTCATGATAAAATGGGTGTTGGTTATAGTGCTAGTTGCTCTAATAGGGGTTGTGGGATATTTAGGTTATTTTGTTCTAGTAAATCTTTATTCAACTCCTGCTAGTTTTGATGTTGAATACTCTAATTCAGATAATATTCACGAGCCTGATTTAGTTTACTCTTCTGTGGAGCAGTTTTATCCAAACATGAGATTTAAGTCAAGCAGGATTAGTTTTTATTTTGGGAATGAGTGTGATACAGAGAAGATGGAGAGAATGGTGCAGGCATTCCAGCATATTGAGAACAAGACTGGAATTGAGTTTTATGAATCCAGTTCAGGGGATATTGAGATTAGGTGCGGGACAGAGTATAAAAAAGAGGGGTTGTTTGTTGCTGGGGAGGGAGGGCCTACTGGTGTTATTAATGGGACACTGTTCAGTGTCATAACTGGCGGACAAATTCTCCTGCTTTACTCTCAGAGCTGCTCGTATAATGTGGAGATTCACGAGCTCTTGCATGTTCTAGGTTTTGGCCACTCAAGTAATCCGAAGAGTGTAATGTATAATCTTACCTCGTGCAGTCAGGTTGTTGATGAGGATATTATGCAGGAATTAGCTAGTCTTTATAGTGTTCCCGGCCTGCCGGATTTATATTTTGTAGGCATCTCTGCAGTTAAGAGAGGAAACTACCTTAATTTAAATTTTAGTGTTAGAAATCAAGGTTTAGAAGATGCCCAAGGGGTGGTTGTAGAGCTTGAGTCAGATTCTGGGACTAAGGAGAGTTTTGATTTCGGAGAGATACTGCTTGGCGAGGGGAGAATATTTTCTGTTCAAAATTTAAGAGTCTCTTTGAATACAAAGAGCGTGAGCCTTAAGATTAAAAGTGATGGTGAAGAGCTGAATGATGCTAATAGTGAGGTTCTCTTAACTTTAGAATAAGTTAGTTATCTTGGGCTTTTTGATTCTTGTTAACTAGTCTTGCAACTGCGAGCAGGAATATGAAAAGAGTTATGAGAGATATTGAGATTATTATCGGAACTAGATAGTAGGTTGGTATTGAAATGTTTGTGTTAAACGCAAGAGTGCCTGCAGGAATTGATGATAGTGGGAACTCTTTGCAATTTTTGAGAGTTGTAAGCGCGGGGAATGTTGTCTTGTCGTAGTAGAGCCATGTTTCATTTCCGTGAGGATCTTCTCCGTAGATTATTCTTGAGTTTATTCCTGCAGCACCTGCTTGGGCGAGGCTAGAGATTTGTTCTATCTCTAAATCTGTGATAGCTATTATCTTATTTAGTCTTAAGAATCTTAGTTGCTGAGAAAGGGCAGTCTCCCAGTCAATTTCTGTGCTTGTTTCTGGGGCTATGTCTGTTGTTTGAATATTTCCTGAACTGATTATTCTGTATGATGACGCTATTTCATCAAAAGATTTTGCCAGACCAGAGTGCTTCATCATACTTTCTATGTCATCTTTAAGCTGTTTGTCTATGCACTTCATGTTAATTGAGCCTATGCATCTGCCATCACATGAAGAAGAGCACTCTTTTAGATTCTCGTTTGTTTCTATTGTTGCCTCATACTTTGTTTGACCCACTAGCCCTGCTGAGATGGTAGTAAGGCCTTTCTTAAACTCGCACTGGGGAATTGGATTTCCATCTACACAGGATATCTTCCAGCCATTGTATGGCTCTTCTGAAACATTTAACATTCCTTTAAGACCTGTTGAGACAAATTTGAGGTTTGGAACTATTGTTGATTTTGCTTTTACTGGAATTTGAAGCCTGACTGATAGTCCTGAACTCTGGAGAGTTGTCAGGCCTGTTTGTTCTTCCAGAATTGCTGCCAGGGAAGAAGAGTAGTCTGATTTTAGAATATACCTTCCGTTATTTATGAAGATGTTTTGGGCATTGTTCAGAGCTTTTAAATCATATTCTATTCCTGGCTTGTTTAGAACAACCTCGACTGCATAATCATCAGCTGAGTTTATGCACGAGGCCAAGACTGATGGGAGGAATATTAATGTTAGAATTAATGTTAGAGTGAGTGTTATTTTCATCTTAAAATCAATAAGATTGATAATTTAATAAAAGTTATAATATTAACTTGTATTTAAGTTTTATGATAGCTTAGAATATAGTTGAAGCTATCTTTGATTTTGTTTTTTCCGCAGAATGTAATTTGTAATAGGATATACTGCGATTGCCCCCAATGCGCAAGAAAGAAGTCCTGCCCAGGCATACGACATAGGATCAGATTCTGCTGGTTTGTGATTTTCCCAATATTCAGCTAAATCTGGTTTTTTTGCTCTGGCTTCGGAGGGATTAGACTGGAAGTATTGATAAGACTCTCTTTGGGTCTCTATCATTTTGCCTTCTAGAAATCTTCCTCCGAAAACTGATCCAATAGCTCCAAGTGACAGGATGACTATAATTTCTATAAGCCCCTTTTTTACCCCAATACAAAAACTTTTGGCATCTTCTTCGTAGCTATTTCTAAAGAGTTTGATCATATGAAAGAG
>JAHIEM010000084.1 GCA_018901625.1 Nanobdellota archaeon | reverse complement strand
CCTTAGTTCCCCTGTACATTCTCGCATTAGTCTTCTCATTATAATTTTCAATTGGCACACCCAATGAAGTGCTGGCACCCTGAGGATCTACAGCTCTGATATCACTCTCAATCTTTCCAAAAACAGAAACAAGCTTCTTCCCAGCCATAGCCCTAATCTCAGCAGGCGCGCTATTATCATGATATATCTCAGTATTAGTTCTTATATCTTTCATGTCATCATAATTCAAACTAGACTGCAATTCAGTATTTCCTTCAACTTGTGTAAGCAACCCTTTCATGTCAACAACCTTCCCACTAGAATCTTTCAAGCCAGTAGGAAGATTATTCTTAATACTGCTCACTTCCCTAAAATAAGCATCTCTCGACTGCGCAGTATTAACAGTGCTCCCCAAGCCAAAATCATCAGGTTTTGATAATGGCTTCTCAATTCCCTGAATCTTCTCATTCTCCTTCTGTATCTTATTTTCCATGTAAGAAACAGATTTTTCAATACCAAGAGAATTCTGATGCAAGCAATCATCTAAACTTGCATAACTAACTGTTTTAGGAGTTGCATCTCCAACTTTTAATTTCCCAGTTGCAACAGCCTCCTCGCAAATCTGCATCCATCCCCCATCACCCCTCATAACCATGCCCCTAGCCATGCTCTTCCCGCTAAACCCTTCCATCAGAGTTTTAATCTGCAAGAAAGCAGAAGTTGCAAAACAAGCCCCTTTCAAAGCCTTAACACCCTCTCCAAGTTTCTGGTTAATATCTTCCCACCTCTTGATAGTATCATTAAGATTCCTCATCATCTCCTTGGTTTTTTCAGGACTAAGCTGTATTGCCCTCTTCTCAATTCCTATCTTGAATGTAAAATTAACCTCACTCTCAGTATTCTTCACATTAGGAATAATCACAACTTTCGCCTGCTGTTTAAGATTAATCTTATCAACATAAATAATATTATCACACACTCTCAAAGAATCCCTCTCCTTAATATCCTCACTAGCCCTCCTGTTAACATACTCTACTTCATTCTTGCTATTCAGAATTTTTTCATAACAATCATATTCAATAGTTATAGCTCCCTCACTCAACTTTTTCACAGAAACATAATTTCTCCTGTTTCCAGTAGCATTATCCTCCTTGAGGATATAATCTCCCTCTATCATCTTCTTCTGCTGCTCTCCAAGCTCTCCAACTCTTGAATATCTCAAATCAACACTAGCCTCATTCTGATTCACACTCTTAAAAGAATCTATTCTTATGTAAACCCCATTCTTAAAACTAAAATAACTTCCCTCAGTTTTTAATGATGCAGAATCTGTCAGAGCTTTTTCAGCCTCGTTTTTTCTAGCAGAATTTGGATATTTTGCAATAAGCTCGCTCCATAAATCTCTAGCAGTCTGCTTCTTCTCTAAGTCTCTGGCAAGAATAGCAGCCTGATACAATGCTCTCTCGCCTAAAAATTCAGAAGAACTCTTAACACTGCTCACCTTCTCACTAGGAAAACTGCTGGCAACATCCCTATAACTAGAAACAGCGCTGCTAAAATAACTATCAATCTTCTTCCCAGATTCCTTATCAACCTCATTCGTGCCAAGATTACTATACTCTCTGTCAGAAAAACTCCCGCCCTCAAATTTTATTCCAGAATACTCTTCAGGCCCGAGTGTTTTAATAAGAACCTCAAAACTAACTCCACTCATGCTAAGGCTTCTCATTTCACTAATAAAATTAGAAACAAGATTGCTAGTTGTCCTAGACTCAAACTCCTTAATCTTATTTTCAATTGTTCTTCTGATAGAATCTTTATTTAAATCAAAGTTCTTCTGGTCCTGGTTGGTTTTAGCCAGAACAACAAACTGCTCTTTCCCAGGAGAAAGTTTAGAAGGCAGGCTCCCAACATAGGCAAGATAAATATTCTGGCTAACCCCATTCACAACACTTGTCTTAAGAAAACTGCCAACAGAAAACTTTTGAGAGAGAGCGCCATCAACTTTTAATGAAACATCAGCATAATCTAAGAACAAAACCTTTCTCTCACCATCACAAACAACCTCAACACTCCCCGCGCCCCCGCCAACAATGTTAATACTTGAAACATAACACTTATCATTATAAAATCTTGTATTTTTTCTCAACTCAATCTTATCATCATTAACTTGCAAAACAACTGACTGCTCAGGACTGACTAAATCATCTAATCTCAACTGCAAACCAGCCTGGCAATAAAACCCAGGCAGATAAATATTATCAGAAACCTTTCCCTTTTCAAGCATCAGAGTAGAAATCTTATTTCCTGCATCTCTGTAAAGAGAAACACTAGCCCTATCTCCCTCTATGCTCTCTAGCTTCAAGAAACCCTTTCCATTCCAGAATCCGTATTCTTGGTAATCTCTCTGCCACTCATCAAGAGTCATCTGTGGAAGATAGTACTCACTCCTCCCAACACCCCACGCATTCCCAGTATCATATTTTAGTATTGCTGAAAAATCAGCATCAATATAATCAGGCATGTTCTTCTCAACCTCATTCCTGCTCAGAACAACAACTAAATAACCAACATCATTCAATACAGGAGAGCCTAATAAATTATCATAGCTTCTAAGAGCAGCGCGGGCAGGATGATAACCAACTCCAGCAATCCCAGGAGGATAGCTTGCTAAAGAAGGAACAATTCTGTCTATGCTCTTAACATCAACCAGAGGATTAAGCTTAACTGCCTGCAGTTTGCAAAAGACAGGAACATTCTGGTCCTCAAGAATATCACTTCTCACAACAGCAGGCTCGCACCCTCCAGGAGCAATCTGAATTGCAAAATCCTGCCTCCCAATGCACATGCTCTCATCAGTATTGGAAAGTATTGGCCAATAAGTTGCAATATCAGAAGAAGAATAAATCTGAGTTATTGTCGGGCTGTATGTCTGGCTTGAAACATCTCTATAACTCCCAGAACTTGTTGAAAAAGACTGGGCAGAGATTATAAAACTTAATAGAATAATAAATAAGCTAAACATCAAAGCTATTCCAAATCTCTTTTCAATCTCGTTTGTTTCTCTATTTATCTTTTTCTTCATCTTGAAATCCTCAGATTTTGAGAGGCTGAAAAATTTTATTTTTCTTCATTTTAACTAATATAAACTATTTTTCCTTCAAATGATTCATAATTTTTCTGCAACTCCTCTAAACTTGCAGGAACAGGGAGACTCTCTCCCGAGATAATCATGCTCCCTTTTTCTAATCTGTCTTCAGTAAAATAATCTCTTCCCTTTCCACCGCCAGCTAAAACACTGGTAACTTGCTGTGAAGGAACATCAATATTATAGCACTGCTCAGATTTTCCCCCAAATAATCCTAATAATCCGGGCTTAGGAACATCAACGCACTTCCTAGTGCTAGAAGCAGGGAATATTAAACTCGAGTTTCTGTAAACATACATTGTGATATTATAATCCCCTTCTGCAATCTGAATCTCTCTCTGCTCAGGCCAGACTAAACTAACAGAATGCTCTCCTTTAAAATAAACTAATGCTCTCTCAGCAATCTTATCATCCACCCTCACTTCCACAGAAACATTATGCAGTTTATCTAAAACAACATCAGCAATCACTTCAGAGTTAGTTGAAATCATGTACTTCTTCTCAGAATATCCCTCAGCTCTTGCAAGAATAAACCCATTAACACACTGGGGAAACTTTTCACTAAGTATTGCCTCCTGCCCGTTGCTAATAGTTTTTCCAATATCACACTCTGTATCAAAACACTTGAAAGAAATATCTGCCTCAACTGGATTTAATTTTGAATCATAAGTATAAACTATCACATTACTGTTTCTATAATTGCAGAGGTCATCTTCTCTTTCTAAAGCGCTGTCTCCCCCCACAGCCTCTCGCGCCTTGTTCTTGTCTATAATAACAGCAACAGGGAACTGGAAAATCTCCTTGCTGTCATAAACCTGCACAAGAACAGGGAAAGATAGGTCATAAACAAAATGGTAGGGAACATAGCAGAATCCCAAAACCCCCAGCCCCTCTTGATTTCCAACAGGGTCAGCCCGCATGATATTGCTCTCAACAGGCCATATCTCAACTCTCGAAGGCCAGTTCTTGCTGTAGATAAAATTAACAGCATTACTAGTGGATATCTCATTCACAATAAAATATTTCTGGCTGTCATCTGTCTTATAATAATTCCCTTTAGCCCTAATCGCCTGAATATTTGCCTCTAGTGCCTCTCTCAAGTCAGAAACAACTTTCTGAGGCATCCAGATTTTAGGAGAGCAGCTGATTTCAACACCATCAACAGGAGCATATAGCCTCAGAACATCAATAGAATAACTCTCTAAAAACATATTCTGCTTCTCGTGCATATAAATCTCTAGAGCTTCAGAATATAATTTTCCCAGCTTGCTGTTCAGCTGAATTTCATGAACAGACTGCATAGCGTTCTCACTCTCCTTTTCTATAATCAAATCAGAATTAACTCTAATGCTAATATCATAATCACTTATTTTTACATCAACATTTGGCTCACTGTTAGATATGACAAACCCCTGAGCCTCAAAATCCTCAAAAGTGCACTTTGCACTCTCTTTCTCTATATATCTTGCTAGCTGCTCCTCCATCTTCTGCCTGCTCGGAACTTGCTCTCTCCAGATATTATTATTAGAAAGATAATTCCAGTACGGAACCCCTGTTCCTAAAAAGTCGAGCTGACTGGAAAAAGGAGCATACGAGCTGCCCTGTTCAAATGTTGGAAGCTCAATCCACCCAGCATGTTCTCCCAATATCTCTTTTCCACTATCTGCTTTCTCAGACAAGCAGTCTAGATAATACTGCTCTATAGACCTAAAACTAGCAGGCAAGTTATTAATTCCAATTTTATCTCTCAATAAAAAGAAAGCAATAACTGCTCCAACTATAACTATGGCAATAATAATAAAAACACTCACCTGTGAACGTCTACTTGTCATTTTTCACACCCCTTTCCACCCTCTTCCGAATCAACTCAATTATCTCAGAATTAATATCTTTGTCAATTACCTCTTTAAACTTCTCCCAGTTCTTCTCATCTTCAACAAGCAGTAAATACTTTTTCATCTTAAATCTCGTAAGAGTTTAAGAGCCAGAAAATTTCCAATTTTCTGGATTTCAAATTCGTGAGAATTTGAATCTCGTTAGCCTCTTTTTAAAACAAATGGTTTTGTTTCTTTTCCCAAAAGAAAAAGGAGTTTATAAATCTTATTAAATAACTTAATAAGTAAGTTAGTAAGTAAGAAAAATAGAACATAACTCAAACAATAAAGAAAATGGACCCGCGCAGAATTGAACTGCGGATCTCATCGACGTCAACGATGCGTCATCTGTGGGCTTATTTTGTAAGCTAACCACTAGACCACGGGTCCATTCCTAAATAGGGAAACTAGAAGCATTATAAATTTATCTCTTGCAACGTTTGCGGAACTGCAAGTATAGATATATATTTAAATCAGATAATGATTACAAACAAATGATAAATGAGGATGAAATAAAAAAAGAAATTGCTTCGTTGCTTAAAAGATACAACTCCTTGCCAAACAAAGATGAGGAATCAGAAAAAAAAGCAGAAGAGTTTATTAGCGAACTGTTTAAAAAGTTAGGATGGGACTGGCTTAGTGCAGAAGTAACCCCCCAAAAGAAGATTAAAAGCGCAGTTAAAACAACTCGCGTAGATTATTCTTTTAAGAAAGAGGGAGACATCAGGCCTTCTTTCTACTTTGAAGTAAAAAGATTTTCAGACGCTCTTCAAAATCCAGAACATATTTCACAAGCAATAGGCTATGGAAAGAACAGCGGCACTAGGTGGGTTGTTTTAACTAATTTTATCAAATGGAGAGTGTTCAATTCAGATTACTTCGATGAGCCAATACATGCAGAATTATTCGAATTTGATTTGAACGATTGCTTAACAAATCCAGAATCAATTAACTGGCTGCTTTTATTTTCCCGCGAAAATGGCGGCTTCGATTTAGACGAATATGCGAAAAAACACAAGAAATGGAAAGAAAGCGCTGACATAGAAGATCTGCTTACAGAGCAGCTTCTAATTACCAGAAAGAAATTAGGAATAGCAATAAAAGAGCAAAACCTCCCTAAATTTGATACTGGCCAGAACATGGAAGAGGCAATTGATGCGTGTGTACAAACGATTCTGGATAGAATAATATTCTGCAGAATGTTAGAAGATAATGGCGGAGATCAAGAAAGAAAAATGGTTGATGTATTGGAGCGCTGGAAAAATGGAGATAACAGAGTACAATTCTATAAAGATTTTCTTTGCCCCTTTTTCTTAAAGATGCATGACAAGTATGACAGCACAATTTTTGATCAGGACAGAATAGATAGATTATCAATAAAAAATGAAGATTTTATCCAGGTCCTAGAATCGTTTTATGTTCATCCAAAAACAAAACTTAGATATAGGTTTGATGCAATGAATACCGATATCCTCGGCCATGCTTACGAAAATTACCTTTCTTATAAGGTTTCTTCAAAAAAGAAGGGTTTGGAAGAGGAGATGTATAAAAGAAAACAAAGCGGAATATATTATACTCCGGAATTTTTGGTCAATTATTTAGTAAAATCAACATTGGGTGAATTGCTTAAAAAATGCAAGGTTTCAAAAGACGCCCTTAAGATAAGAGTTCTTGACCCTGCATGCGGTTCAGGAACATTTTTAGTAAGAGCTTTTGAGGAGTTTAAGGCATGGTTCATGCAGCGCGAAAAAGAAGGAAAAGAGAAAGAGTTGCTGCAATCTCAGCTGGATTTCAACAGTGAAACAGGAATTTCTAATTTTTTAAGCAGGGTTTTAGAAAACTGCATTTATGGAATTGATTTAGACCCAAGAGCAGTTAGGCTAACTCGGTTAAATCTTTTCCTAAGAGCATTAGATACCCCTAAGCAGCTGCCAAGGTTAAATATAATTGAGAAAAATTCTTTAGTATGGGACGGAGATGACCCCAAAGCATTTAACATAGAAAGAGAATTTCCCCTTGTTGCGGAATCTGGTGGTTTTGATGTCGTCTTAGGCAATCCCCCCTGGGAAAAATGGAAACCAGATTCTCAGGAGTTCTTTGAACAATTTGAGCCAGGATTCAAAAGTCTTTCAACCCAAGAAGCAAAAAAAAGAATGGAAGAGATACTAAAAACCCGCCCATTAATAAAAAAACTTTGGATAGAAAAACAAGCAAATTATGAATTATATTCTACAATCTTCAGGAAGAATTACAAATGGCAAAGCTGTAATGTTAATGGGAAAATGGTTTCAGGTGATTTAGACCTATACAAGATATTTACAGAAAGAGCCCATATGCTTGTCAAAAATGAGGGAATAGTCGGATTTGTTATTCCAAGCGGGATTTATACTGATTTGGGCGCAAAAGGCTTAAGAACAATGTTATTTGATAACTGCGCCATTAAGGCAATGTACTCCTTTGAAAATAAAAGTCATGCAATTTTTCCAGATGTGCATGCAAGCTACAAATTCGTCTTATTAGTATATGAAAAAGGAGAAAAGACTAAATCTTTTCCCTGCGCATTTTTCCTCCATTCTGCTGAAGAGCTGAAAAAAGCAATAGAGAATCCAACAATAATGAATATTGATTTTATTAAGAAATCCTCACCTGCCTCCTGGGGAGTGTTAGAAATAAAGAGCAAGAAGGATTATGAAATCGTCCAAAGACTATTAAAATTCCCGTCTCTTGGAGAGAAAATTAATAACGCATGGAATGTAAAAATGCAAAGTGGATTTCATATGACTAATGACAGCCATCTTTTCCAGACAGGCAAGCTTACAGGAATTCCAATGCTGGAAGGAAAAAACATAGAGCAGTTCACTCATCAATGGAAAGAAGCTCCAACACCGAGATATAAGATTTTTGAGAAAGACATTAAAGACAATCTCAAAGAAGAGAATTTATATCATACTGGATATTGGATGGCATATAGACTAATAGCAAGTTCAACCAACTACCGCACATTTATCTCAACAATAATTCCTCCAGGATATGTTTGTGGAAATTCCATTGCCATAGTGAGAATGCCTAACATTAAAGAGTTATGTTTTCTTTGTGGGGTGCTAAATAGTTTTGTGGTAGACTATTTTATTCGCCAAAAAGTCAGTGCTAATGTAAATATGTTCTATTTTCTTGAAACTCCAGTTCCAAGATTATCTTCAGGAAAAGAATTTGAGGCGATTATCCGCAAGGTAGCTCAATTAGTTTCTGTAACAGATGAATTCCAAGAATTAAAAAAAGAAATTGGAATAGAGTATCCATTAATAAAAGAAAATGAAAGAGCACTAGCAAAAGCGCAGCTCGATACTATCGTTGCAAAACTTTATGGAATCACCAAAGAAGAACTTGTGTTTATATTGGATAAATTCCCAGGGGTAGATAAAAACCAAAAAGAGCTTATTTTAAGCCAGTATTAAATCCTTACAATCAAACTCTCGCTGGAAAAATAAGCCTTATGATTATCTCTTCCCACCTTTAACCTGCCCCCAGTTCTCATCAATCATCCTAACCTTCAGCCTATTTTTATCAATCCCAGCAAGCCTGCACAAATCAAGAAAAAGAAATTCAGGAAGAGTTCTAGTCTCATGATAATAACTTTTCAGCGTCTGATATCCTGTTTCTATGCCAAACTGCTTCAGAGCCCGCAAACTGGGCGAGTTAGTTCTCTCTATAACTCGCCTCAAAAATTCTCTCTGCTTTCCCTTAGGAAATTTTATTCTCATCTGCAATTCACTGAGCAACCATAATACAGGAATATTTAAAAACCCTCCTACTCAAAAGAATAGATACCCAAACGAGCTTGACTGCTCCAATAATAGGAAAGAGTCAGAGAGAACCTAGGTTTTCTCTGTCTGCGCGGAAGCTCGGGAAAACTTCAAAATCGAAAGATTTTGACAGTGCTCAGAAATCAGAAAAGATTTCTGACATATAAAAAAACCATGGGTTGTTTTAATATGAAGCTGCCGAAAAAAACAAAAAGATACTGCCCAAAATGCAAGAAGCACACAGAGCAGAAAATAGAAGTCCTAAGCACAGGCATGAAGAGAGGTCCGCTAGCATGGGGTTCGCTATCAAGAGCAAGATTAAGAGGAAAAGCCCGTGGATTTGGAAACAAAGGAAGATGGGGAAGCAAACCTGCAATCTCAAAATGGAAAAGAAAAACCAAGGCAACAAAAAGACTGGTTGTATTGTATACCTGTCAGGTATGCAAAAAATCAAAACCAGCAAGCAAAGGCAGGCGCGTCTCTAAAATACAACTGGAGGAAAAACAAGCCAAATAAGGCAAAAAGAAAACATGGCGCAGGATAAGAAAAAATGGTTTGATGTTGAAATACCTCTTCTAAGAATGAAGATAAAGCTGATTGCATACTCAATAGAAGAACTGGACAATAGAACAGTAAAACTCGACTTAACAAGAATTCTTAGAGGAAAATCTCTCGAAGCAATAGTTAAAATTAAAGTCAAAGATGAAAAAGCAGAGGGGGAAGTTTCTGAATTAAATCTTCTGGGATTCTTCATAAGAAGAATGATGCGAAACAATATCAGCTATGTTGAAGACTCTCTCTCACTAGATTGCCTAGACTCAGTTATGAGAATAAAACCTTTCTTAATCACAAGAAAAAAAGTCACAAGAGCAGTCAGAAAAGCATTAAGAGATGCAGCAAAGAAGTATTTGGAAGACTATGCAAAAGAATCAACTAGTGAAGATATCTTCCAGGACATAGCAAGCAACAAGATTCAGAAAAACTTATCAGGCAAGTTAAAGAAAGTTTACCCTCTTGCGCTATGCGAGATAAGAATGTCAAAAATTGAGAAAATCAAGGAAGGAGTATCAATAGAAAAAATAAGAATCAAGAAAGCCAAGCCAGAAGAGATTGAAGAAAAATCGCAGATTGAAGAGATTGAAGAAGAATTAGAAAAGAAAAAAGGTGAAAAGGTTGAAGAGCTGGAAGAAAAAACACAGGCTGAAGAGCTGGAAGAAAAAAAAGCTGAATAATTCTAAACAATAATACTTAAAAACCACAAAACTTTGTCTTAATCATGCCTCTGTAGCTCAGGGATAGAGCAATAGTTTTGTATCAGGGCAAAACAACTATGGGTCGGGGGTTTGAATCCCTCCAGAGGCTCTTAACTTTATTGTATTGAGGGATTCAAATAGGTTTGAATCTCTTAAATTCGCAGAATTTAATGAGTCAGAAAATTCTCAATTTTCTGAACCTCCAGAGG
>JAHIEM010000009.1 GCA_018901625.1 Nanobdellota archaeon | reverse complement strand
CAGAATTAAAGCTCGCAGAAGAGCATTTCAAATCTTTTTCAAATTAGCATGGAAACAGCAGATTATATCCCCAAAAATATTGAAAAAAAAGAAAAAACCAATGAAAGAGTTGGATGCAGCAATCCAGGATGCAAGACAAGAATAAGAGAAGATACACAATATCAAATTAATAACCAGCCATATTGTGCTGACTGTTATATTTTTCTTACAAAAGTTAGATAATTATTAATTGTTTTGAGATATTGTGGAATATTCTTTTTATTTTAAATATGTTTCACTTGTTTGATAAAAAGCATATTGAATAAAAATAAAGCCAGAAAGAAACTATTTATTTAATGGATTATCTGGATTTTATCAAGGAAATTGAAATTACTTTTTTTGATGTGCATTTATAATTAGAATTTATGATTATCTTGCTGAAGAGGTTTATATCTTAGGTCTAATAAATTAATAAATTATTTAGTATCTAAGGATACATAACTTAAAATGAGAGATAAGCAAAAAAGTTTTCTCTTTATAAGTATCAGAGATAGTAGAATGAGGATAAGTTATTAAACCCATAATATCTATTATTCACATGTCAAAAAAGCTTATTAATGAATCTGGAGATTTTGAAGAGCTTTATCGTGCATTAGGAGGAAGAGACCAGCCCCTTATGCTTTATACTAATGAGGATGTAACTTGCAATAGGGAGAAACAAACAATTTTTTGCATGTATCCTTCTAATGTATATGCTCCTAATGAGACTCTCACTTCAATTACTATAGATGTCCGAGGGAAAAAAGCACAAGTTGTTAAAACAGGAGCAAAGAGAGACACATATAGAAGAGAAAGACAGAATGCAATTAGGGTATTAAGACAAAGAGGTTTTTCAATTGAAAAAAGAGTAGTTTCTCAGAATGATATGGTGAATGATGTGGTAATTGTTACTTGAATAATTGCTTATTTTCTAATTATTCTTATTTCCAAGGAGCATGCCCACACTCTTTTCTTTTTAGAAAAAAGAAAATTTGTGTTTCAAAAGAAAAACTAATATTCCAATTTGGGCAGGATTATTTCCAAGGAGCATGCCCAAATTGAATTAATAAATCTTCATTAGATTGTGGCAGGTCACAAGCTCCGAAACAGCTTCCAAGCCATATCTTGAATAGTATTGAGGAAAATTTGCTCTCAAGATAATCAGCAATTGAAGTTGCATAAGGTTTTAATCCATCTGGAAACTGGAGCAAGACTGATTTTGGTTTTTCTGTTTTTATTGTTTTTATTATTTTGTCTAGTTCTAAATTATATTTTTCCTGCAGTTGTTTTAATGAGTAATTTGCCATATATTTACTGATTTTTTGATTTTAAAAATGTATTGAAGATGTTTAATTTATCATTGTATCCTGCAGATTGCTACAGGGTGAAATCTAAAGAAAACCTATTAAACGCTAACTACTTCTAAATTCAATGGAAAACGAGTTGCGCAGAGCAAGCCATAAGATTTTCAGGACAAAATACCATTTTGTCTTTTGCATCAAATACAGAAAAGACTTATTTCTTGTTGAGAAGTATGCTGAATCAATAAAAAAGACTTGCGAGGAAATATAAAAAAGATAATATATCTAAGAAAATAACTATTGGGTAAACCATAATTCCTAACAACAAGCAAGGCTAATGCCTTAGCAATTTAGGTTGTTTCAGCTTATTTAGTCTATTTGATGTTTATTTACTAATCCCTGCAAATCTTGCTTTATATTTTCTTCTGCTTGAAAGAATTCTCCTTGCAAACTCATACGCAGAAATTATTTCTTCATCATCACTTAATATATAGGTTTTTTCTGTTTTTAATTCATGTGAGAGAATTCCAAAAGTAGTAATTATCTGGTTATCTCTTGTGTAAATTGCTATTGGAATTTGCTGTGAATAAGCAAGCGCAGTTGCAATTAAATGAATATCTGTTTCTAATTCTGGGCGGGTTCTTCCTTTAAATCTTGTTCTGACTAAGGGTTCTATAGTAGAAATTTGTGCTGATAATTCATTAATAAGATTGTCTGGATGATTTGCATTTCTTTCTGATTGAGAAATTAATTCTAATGTTTGTTTTCTTGAATGCAATAATTTTGAATATACTACCTTATGAGTTTGACTGATAAAATCCTCTCGCGTTCTTATTTCTAATCCTCTATTTCCATTTTCAATTTCCTGAATAACTTCTGAAGTAACTAGCCAGTTTTTTCTGTCTTCTAATCTTCTATTAAGCATATTTAATCTTATAGTTTCTATTTGAATTTCCTCTAATGATTTTGATGACCATGCTAATCCCATTCCAGGTCCGGAGTCTTTTATTGAAAACGCGCAAGTATCTATAAAGAAAACTGGTTCTTCCAATGGCAAAAATAAAAATGGGTCATCCATTTTATTAGGAAGTTGAGATGCTTTTAAATCTTTTTATCACTCTAAAATGACACCGGGCAAGATTTATAAGGAATAATAAAATTAGTTTTGTATGGTGGGAGATGTAGATACAGTAGATTATCTAGATAGTTTAACGTTCGTGTTACAGCAAAAAAGACTTTCTGTAGTACTTACTGGCAGACCTGGTTCAGGAAAGACAATCAGTCTCCAACAATTTGTAAGAAGATTAATGGGGGAAGAGTCTCGCAAAATTATGCCATTATATGTTAATTTCAGCACTATGCGGGGAGCCTACGAATTTCCTGCGGGGCAATATCCAGGAATCTATGGAATTCTTTCTAAAGGGCTTAAATCACAGGGAATGGATAGAACTGCTGGGGAGATTAGGAAAGATATAGAAACTGGGAGATTTTTATTAGTGTTAGACCATGTTAGTGAAGTTGCAGACTATTTAAGAAGACCTTCACTAAAGGGTGATTTCGGGGCTTCGTACCAATTTGAGATAAGAGAATTAGGACACTTACTATGTGGAGAAACAGATAACACAAACAAAAAACAAAAAATAATTGTTAGTATGGAAGACTGGCTTCTCAAATGCTTAATGCCATTATGGCAATCAGACATATGTCCAAATGAAGACTTTAATATATTAGTCAGCCAGCCTCCAGAACCAGAAGAATTTAAAGAGAAAAGAAGAAAATATCTCAAAAGAAAGCAAATAGAATTGTCTCGTTATGCACCGCATGGCAGAAGGTTAAATCATATAAGGCAAGAGATAAATAGATTTCAACAAAAAGACGAGCTACACCAGGCTAAACAAGAGGCATTGGAAACAATTGCCAACTTTTTAGTAGAAGGGGCTTCATCAAAAGATGCAGGGTTATGGAGATAATCTGGTTTTTAGTGTTGTGATAAATCATTATCATATTATTTTTATTATTAGTAACCTGAATAATAAAGGTTAGTAAGAGATGTCTTATTTATAGGTATTAGAGAAACCGAGAATCTTAAGCTTTATAAATAATACTCAACCACTACTATCATGACAAATATCATTTCCCAATTAAGGAATCATAAATTTAAGTATGCAAATTGAAAAATGATACGACAGCCAATTGTAACAGTATGCGGACACGTGGACCACGGAAAAACAAGTATTCTTGATAAGATTAGAGGCAGCTCTGTTGCAGCAGGAGAGGCAGGAGGAATAACCCAGAAAATATCATTCACACTATTCCCAGCTGAAAATATAAAAAAAGGCTGCTGGCTCCTAGACAAGCACAATATCGCACTAAAAATCCCTGGATTCTTATTCATAGACACCCCAGGACACGCAGCATTCACAAATTTAAGAAAACGGGGCGGAAGTTTAGCTGATTTAGCAATTTTAGTAATCGATATTAATGAGGGAATAAAACCCCAAACCTCAGAAGTTTTATCAATACTCAAAGCAAATAAAACTCCGTTCATCATAGCCCTGAATAAAATAGACAATCTCTCAGGATGGAGAAAGCAAAGTGAAGATTTAAAAGAGAGTATTGAAAGCCAGGCAGTGCACACTAGCCAGGATTTCCAGGAAAAACTTCTGACATTCCAGGCATCTCTCCACTCGTACAGCTTTAACTCAGACCTCTACTTCAATGTAAAAGATTTCACAAAAAAAATCTGCCTAGTCCCAGTCTCAGCGCGAACAGGTGAGGGAATCCCAGAACTTCTGATGATGCTATGCGGAGTGAGCCAGAAGTTCCTGACAGAAAGGCTATCACTGGCAGAAAAAGCAAAAGGGCTGGTTCTAGAAGTAAAACAAGAGAAAACAACAAACTGCATAGAAGCAATATTATATGATGGCAAATTGAGAGTTAATGATGAAATAGTAATTGCCACATTCCAAGAGCCTCTGAAAGTTAAGATAAGAAGCCTGGAACAAATCAAACCACTATCAAGCCAGTTTCAAGCTGTCAAAGAATCAACAGCAGCCACAGGATTAAGAGTGCAGTTATCAGAGCATGTTGACATTCTTCCAGGCATGCCATTCCAGATATTTAAAAATAATATGCAGGAGATTGCCAAAGAATTTAAGAAAGACCTAAGTGAGAGCATAAAAACAGATTCAGAAGGAATAATTGTAAAAGCAGACTCATTAGGAAGCCTAGAAGCGCTTTTAACACTTCTAAAGCAGGAGAATATCCGCATTCTAAAAGCAAGCATAGGCAAGATAAATAAGCAGGATATCCAGGCAGCAAAATCAAATGCAGAGATAAACCCCCTAAATGCAGTGGTTATCGGTTTCAATACAACTTTAGACAAAGAAGCAGATGAATCAAGAAGCGAAGTAAAGATAATTGATAATGAAGTAGTTTACAAGCTAATAGAAGATTTAAAGAAATGGCAGGAAGAAAAGAGAAAAGAGATTGAAAAAGCCAAGTTAATGAAGTTAACATCAGTATTCAAGCTCCAGATTCTCCCCCAGTATGTATTCCACAATGCAAAACCAGCAATATTTGGGGTAAAAGTTCTGGGGGGAAGATTAAAACCAGAAATAGACATGATAACTAAAGACAGGGAAAAAATAGGGAGAGTAAAGAAAATACAGCACGAGCAAGCATCAATAGAAGAAGCAAGTGAGGGCATGGAAGTTGCAATCTCAGTTCCAGGAATCACATTTGACAGGCAGCTGAAAAACATAGAGTTTCTATACTCAGATATGGGCGAATCTCAGTTCAGGGAATTTAAGAAGAATAAAGAGCTTCTCTCGCAGTCAGAGATGCGCGTTCTCCAGGAACTTGCTGAGATAAAACGAAAAGAGAAAGTTACCTGGGGTGTCTAGCTCATGAAAACCAAGTTCTCAAGCTGCTGCCTGAATGGAATAGCAGAAGGCTGCAGGCACTGCGTTAAAGGCAGAAAATTAGTTTTATTTATATCAGGAAAATGTTCTAGAAAATGCTGGTACTGCTCTCTTTCTGAAAAGAGAAAAGACAAAGATATAATCTGGGCAAATGAGAGAGAAATAACAAACACTGACGAGCTAATTAACGAAGTTCAGGAATCGCATGCAGATTCTGCAGGAATCACGGGAGGAGACCCTCTTCTGTTCATAGAAAGAACACTAAAATTTGCAAAAACTTTGAAAAGCAAGTTTGGAAAAGAGTTTCATATTCACATCTATCTCCCAACTAAACTCGTGAATTCTAATAATCTAAGAAAATTATCAAAATATATTGATGAAGTAAGATTTCACCCAGAATTTATTCTGAACAGGGAGAAGATAAAAGAAGATGTAGAGAAGATAAGACTAGCTAATCAATTCTGGAAGATTAATAACATAGGAATAGAGCTTCCTATGATTCCCAACAAAAAATCAGAAATATTAAATTTTATTAAAATAGTCAGAGAAGAGGTAGGATTCATTAATTTAAACGAGTTTGAGATTTCTGAGACAAACTTTCAAGCTGTTCTGAAAAAATACAAGCTGAACAGAGATACCTACACTATCAAAGATTCTGATAAATCTGGAATCTGGTTATTAAATCAATTGAAAAAACAAAAAGTCAAAAACAAGGTGCATTTTTGCACAGCAAATCTTAAGAACAATTACCAATATAAAAACCGCCTTAAATTGCACAAGATTCTCCCATTTGGCAGAAAAACAAGCGAGGGCACAGTAACCTACCTCGCAGTATATCCTAAGAATTTAAGAAAAGCAGTGAGAGAGATAAGAAGCATAGGAAAGTGCTTCCCAGATACAAAGAACAAAAGAATAATTCTATCAGAAAAAACAGCAGAGAAAATTATAAAGGAAAGACTATACAAGATTGCGAGAGTAGAAGAACACCCAACCTATGACTCAACAGTTATGGATTTCTGCATAATTAACTAACAGATTTGCATAGTAAATCTAACCTCAGGTGAACCTCCACAGAAAACTTTTTCCATAAACTTCTTGTTGAATATGCCTAATAATTATCTCCTCTAACAGATAATTTTTATTTCAGGTTACTTACATGCTTAATTGGTTTTCTTTAGCTTGCCCTGTAGCAATCTGCGGGGTATAATGATAAATTAAGTCAGACAGAAACTGATATTCACCCCACCAACTTGCAACAACCCCAACTATCTAAATACGAATTATTAGTCAAGATAAGAAGAGCTTCTGTGGTTTAACTCAACAGCAACCTTTGCAAACTCATTAAACACCCCACTAATGCTAATTCTCTGATAAATTCTCTGCATACTAGCCAGTGAACCTCCTCCAGCCATTGCATTTCTCACTTCTAATCTATACTCATTCAAAAACCTCTCTCCAATACGAGATAACCATGCCTCTGAAAGGTAGGGAGATTCATTTCCACCCCTCCACTTTTTCCTTCCAGCCACTCCAACACTAACCAGATGAGACAAAACCTGCTGAACCACTCTCACATGCTGATAGCAGAGCATCTCAGCAATAGATTGAGCATTAGAAATCTGTTTTTCTCTCAGTGTTTTGCTCACAGAAGAAGTAAGGCTTGGATAAGTTGAATACGGGGGTATATCTCTGACATTAATTCCCCCATGCCACTCATAATCTACTGCTCCTTTATCTCTGCCTGTTCTCACTCCAACAAAACCAATCTCTCTTAGAGATTCTAAATTTCTAATCAGAGCAGATTTAGTTATGCGAGCATTTTCTACTAACTGGGGGAAAGTCTTTCTTTCTCCATTTAATGACTCAATTATCCTAATTCTATTGCTCCCCACACCACACCTCCCAAGTATCTTAATCATTCCCAGTTTCTTTCCAGAAGAATCATCATAAAATCTTTTTTTAACATAATCAAGAGTAAACGCAGCAATAGGCAAGCCAAAACCCTCCCCAGCATCTGTAAGTGAAAAAGCAACTATCTCTCTCTTTGCTCTCTCATCATAAACAGCGCACTTTTCAGCCCACCCCGCAGGCACTAGAGAGTGTGTAAAACAATTAGTCAGAGCACTAGCTCTCGGAACTCTCGCCCTCTCCCCGCTAACAGTAATTATTCTCCTCCAAACCTCAAAAGGAGTAGTCGGTGTTCTATCGAGACATAATAAGATAAGTGGTTTTAACTCAGTGCTAACTAGAGCATCCACAGAATCCATTCTTTCTTCCAAATCTTCAGGAAATATTTTGCTCATATTAGTCTATCAGAACTCTTCTTGCCTGGCAAAAAAATCAAAACCCCAAGCTTTTTAAACCCTTTCAACAACAAATAAGAATGGTATTCAAACTTAACATATCAGAGAATGGAAAAGCATGGAAAATTGAACAAGATTCAGAAGCCTGGATAGGCAGGAAAATAGGAGAAAAAATTAAAGGTTCTGAGATTTCAAGTGATTTAGAAGGCTATGAACTTGAAATAAGCGGGACAAGCGATATAGCCGGATTTCCAGGAAAAAAAGATGAAGAAGGCGCTAATTTAAGAGGAGTATTGCTGACAAAAGGGTTTTCATGCTGGACAAAACCTAAGGGTTTAAGAAAACACCCAATAAAAAGACTTCCTGAAGGAATAAGACTAAAAAAGACATTAAGAGGAAATACACTATCTAAAGACACTGTCCAGATTAATCTTAAGGTTCTAAAGTCAGGAAGCAAGAAGCTGGAA
Organism: Nanobdellota archaeon; assembly: GCA_018901625.1. Lineage (GTDB taxonomy): Archaea > Nanobdellota > Nanobdellia > Pacearchaeales > GW2011-AR1 > JAHIEM01. The sequence goes on along the minus strand of JAHIEM010000009.1, from coordinate 1,845 downwards.
ACAATATTCCCAGAGCAGAACAAGCCAAAAGAGAAGAAGACAGAAGAAAAACCAGTTGAACAGCAAGAAACCACAGAAAAACCAGTTGAAAAAGTTGAAGAAAAGCCAGCAGAAGAAAAGAAACCAGAACCAAGTGAAGAGAAGAAAGAAATAGCAGAAACTCCAGCACAATAATTCTTAAAAAGCACAGATTCTGGCTCATAGGATGTCACTTGCATCAATAACAACAATCCCTCTTGCTCCAAGAACAGAGGAGGAAAAAGAAACCAGCGATTACAGGTATAAACTGGTTTTGTTAAACAGACAAAGAGATACTTTTAGAGTTTTAGCAATTCCTTATGGAGCAGACCTTCAAGCAAGAGTAGAAGTTCCTTCTGCTGTATGTTTAAAAGCCAGTTCAACAGAAACTCAGTACAGCACTCTGACAGAACCAAGACTCTCAATTGTCAGATGTAGAGATTATAAATACCCAGTAATAGAAATAGACAGAAAAAAAAGAATTATCCCCTACAGAACAAAATCTGAATTTCCAACAAATTATTCTGATAATCGATTTTATGCCTGCCTTCAAGAGCAAACTAATGAAGTTTGCAAGAGAGCAGATGAATTCCTATCAATAGTTAGATTAGAAGAGTTAAGTTCTTCTGGAATCTGGAAAGCAATGAGAGATGTAACAATCTCCGGAGATGAGAGAGGCGTAAACCAATTGGAAAGAATACACGAAGAAATGAGGGATTTATCAAAATATCTCCCGCAAAAAGTATATGATTTAGTTGCTGAATTATTTTGTGATGAGCCAAATCCATCCTCAAGAATGAGGTGGTATGAAAGGCGCCCAAGGCACTTCTGCTCTAAGACATTAGAAGTGCCAGAAGACGAAAAAAAGCAGAGCCTTACACTAATCTTACTAGCAAATACTCTAATGCATCCAGTCTCTCCAACTCTCCAAAAAAGAAACTTCTTATTAAGAAAATACGTCAGACAAGAATCATCAAGAAAAAGAAATCAAGAGAGTATATCAGCCATATCAGAAATGTACCCAAGGATTTACAGGCAGTTAAAAAGCATGAATGACAAGGAAGATGATAATGCCTCAAAAAGATTTAGAAATCTCGCGGTTTTAGCAGGATTAGGAACAATGGCAATTAACCCTTATGTAGGCCTTGGAGTCATATCTTACGGAATTATTGACAGGTTTTTTGCAAAACACCATGCAAAAAGCGGAAACACATACACTGGACTAATCGGCCAGGTAAGAGACAGGTTTACTCCAGAAGAGTTAAGGGATTTTTATTTTTTCGATGTCTCTAAAAAAGGCAATTTAATATAACCAGCAGAAGAGAAGAAAGAAGAAACTCAATCACATCAAAATCCTTAAGTATTTTGAGGTGTTCAGAAATGAACAGAATGAAACATCATTTCTGACACAATAATTCTTATAAATACTCTCACTCAAAGAATTCTATGGCTACTGTAATAGAAATAGTAGATGGTTTAGTAGAAAAACTAGAACAAGCAAAAAGAACAGTCAACAGAATTAATAGTGTATGGACATTGAGAGACATACAAAGAGAGTTTACCAAACAAGACTTTATTGATTACTATCACGCAAAGAAAGTCATTCTAGGAGAAGCACTGCATCAAGCTTATCAAACAGAAGATAAGAAATTCACAGACAGATTAGAAAGAAAGTTTTATTCAGCCTGGCGCGAATATCAAAAAAACAAAGGGTACCACACACTAAAGTGTGTGGTTTGTAAAGCCCTTTGTTTTTAGGATGCTCAGAAAAGGACAGTTGTTCAAAACTGTCTGCAGCATAAATGCTGCAGTTTACTTTTCTGACAT
>JAHIEM010000083.1 GCA_018901625.1 Nanobdellota archaeon | reverse complement strand
GGGACTGTTAAAGTTCCTGATGTCATCCCGAAACCAACTGCTAGTGATACTAGCACTCCAACTATCCACATGATAACTGAGAGTAACCCTTTCTTTTTTGCCATTTTTTCACCTCCTTTGAAATTTAAATAAAAAAATAAATAAATTTATCTTCTCTTTTTCTTGACAGCTAGCTCTTCCTTTGCCCCAAGTTTCATCTTTGAGAATACAAAGATGTATAAGATTTCTAATATTCCTAATGTATGAACTAGCAGGAATACTACAAACCAGATAATGTGGTTTTTTCTTGCAGATTTCCACATTGCAATTCCCATCCAGATGAGACTCCATACCATTACTACTGCGAGCAATACTGGAGACATTCCCAGAGAAGCTGCTAAATCTAAATTTAAACTCATTTCACCTTTTCCTCCTTTTTCTGTTTATATAATGGAAAAAGAGTTTTTAAATCTAATTATTTTTTCCCATATTTTTAAAGAGAACTTCTTGATGTATATCTTGGGTCATATACATGTTTTTAAATAATAAATCAATTTTAAGAGCATGGTAAGAAATTTTGAGAAGAATAGAATTGAGTACAGAAATTTGTATAACTCTATTAAAAGCTTTGCAAGGTTATTAGATCTGGAAGAGCAGGGGCATAAGTTTAGTTATGACGAAATACGGAAATATCACAAACTGTTTGATGGAATCTGCAAGATTTTAGATTTAAGCAGAAAAGTTGTGGTGAATAATCTTGTTGGATTAGTTTTAACTAGAGAAGCGGAAAAAAGAGAAAGGAAAAAAACCCTCAAAGAGGACTACAAACAAAAAACAGCAGAAGAAGAAATCCCTGTGTATCTTTTGTGATTATTAAAAAAATAAGTGATTAGATTAAACTTGAAAATAGCAACAGAAAAAATTAAACAGTTTTTTCTTAATTTTTTATTTTTCTGAAAAACCCGTTTAGCATACAAATATTTATAAATACTGAAAACTGAAAAAACCAGTTGATATACAATAAATTGTAGTTTCAAGTTAAACAAATACCATATGTTGTATATATAAAGAGGTTGTTAATAAATAAAAATGAAAAGAGGTTTGTAAAAATGTTGTGTCCTTTTTGTGGAAATGATGAAACTAAAGTTACTGATAAGAGAGACAGCAAGAATGAAACAAGAAGGAGGAGGGAATGCTTGAAATGCGGGAAGAGATTTACAACTCATGAGAATATTGTTCCTGTTGAAATTTTTGTAATAAAAAAAGATGGAAGGAGAGAGGCGTTTAACAGGGAGAAGCTAAAAAATGGGATTATTAGGGCGTGCGAGAAGAGGCCTGTTGCAAGCGAGGTTATTGAGCAGGCAGTGAGTTATATTGAAGAAAGATTAAAACAGCACGGGAATGAAGTTAGCTCAGAAATCATTGGCGAGCTTGTAATGAAGCAGTTGAAGAAAATTGACAAGGTGGCCTACATAAGATTTGCAAGTGTTTACAGAGAGTTTGAAGATATTGATGACTTCAAGAAAGAAATAAAAGAAGTGAGATAAAATGGGAAAATCAAAGAGAGGAAAATAAACTAAGAAAAAAGATGGTAGAGACTATTAACACGAGACCCAAATTAGTCGAGGATAAATAAAAAGCGTTTGGAAGTTAATTTTGAAAAAGAGGAAAAATGAAACTATCAGAATATCAGGAAATTGCAAAGAAGACTGCTAAGAAAGATTATTCTTCTAGTAATGAGGAAATCTTGACATGGGCGTGTGGGATTACTGGAGAGGCAGGAGATGTTGCTTCGTGCATTAAAAAAACTCATGCTCATAAAAATGACCAGAAATTAGGAACTAGAGAGAATATTGGAGATACATTATGGTATATGGCAATGATTTGTAATTTTTACGGGTGGAATATGGACGAAATTTTAGAAGAAAATGTGAAAAAACTTGCAGCAAGATTTCCGCAGGGATTTACAATCGAGGCTGTAGCTAGAGAGAGAATTGACTGGAATGAGGGGAAAATTAAAAATGAGGATGAGAATAAACAATGAGTGATGCACCTAGAGAGATTGAGCAGGCTGGTGGAAAGTTAGTTATTGACAAATATTTCTCTGCTAGTTGCGATCCTTATTCAGGAGATGTTATGGGATATGAGAAGAGAGACGCAGTTGTGATTGATGATTCTGGGAATATTGTTGAAGAGGTGAAGGGAGTTGTATTTCCTAAGTTTTGGAGTAATCTTGCTGTTAATACTGTGACTAGCAAGTATTTCAGGAGAGAGGGTGTGCCTGAGACAGGGAGAGAGATGGATATCAGGCAATTGACAGGGAGAGTTGCTAAGACACTTGCGAGGTGGGGAGAGAGGCAGGGTTATTTTGATTCTGTTCAGGGAAAAAGATTAGAAGAAGAAGTTGCTGCTGCTACAATATTTCAGTATGGTGCTTTTAACTCGCCTGTATGGTTCAATCTTGGACTAGATTCTTACGGGGTTAACCAGGATGGAGAGGGATTTTACATGGAAGATGGTAAACTAGCGCCTGTTGGGAATTTTTATGAGCATCCGCAGGCAGCAGCTTGTTTTATCTGTTCTCCCCAAGATACTATTGAAGATATGATGAGAGTGGGGGCAATAACAAGCGCGAGAATCTTTAAGGGTGGAAGCGGGATTGGCGGAGACTGGAGCAAGATACGAAGTGCTGGAGAGCCTGTTTCTGGAGGAGGATATGCTTCTGGAGCTAAGAGGTTTATGGATTTGCAGGATTCTTGCGGGCGAGTTATTAAGTCTGGAGGAAAGACAAGAAGAGCTGCGACAATGCAGAGTATTGGAGTCTGGCATCCTGATGCAATGGACATTATAAGAGAGAAGTATGCAGAAGAAGAAAAAGCAAGAGTGCTGATGAAAGCAGGCTCGCCTGCTGGGTGGGAGAGCCACACTGTTCAGAATCTAAGAGGGCAGAATGTGAATATTTCTGTGAGAACTGATGATAAATTCTGGAAAGCTTATGAATCCGGGGGGGATTATGATATTACTGCTGTTAAGAGCCAGAAAGTTGTTAGAATTGAAAAAGCCAAGAAGTTGGCAAAGTTTATGGCATTTATTACTCACGGGTGCGGCGACCCTGGAATTCAGAATCATGATATTATTAACAGATGGAATACCTGCAAGAATTCTGGAGAAATCTGGGCGAGCAACCCGTGTGTTACAGGAGAGACAAGAGTCCTGTTGAAAGATGGAAGGTGGGCAAGAATAGACTCTATTTTAGGAACAGAAACAGTCATTTTAACGAATACTGGAGCGATTCGAGAGAGTAAAATCTCTGGCTCTTTTAGAACAGGAATAAAGCCAGTATATAAACTTACTACAAAGTCTGGATTTGAGATAAAATTAACTGCCGACCATAAGGTTTTTACAATAAATCGAGGATTTGTAAATGCATTTGAACTAACAAAGGATGATTACATAATTATTCCATCTCATGCTGTTGCTGAGGTTGGAAAAGTTGAAGACAAAGAATTCTTCCAAATCTTGGGAATCTATTTAGGTGATGGTGGAAGCGGGAAAATAAGCAACACCCGAGGCATACCCCTCACAATGAGTAATAAAAGTGAAATTAAGATACTAGAGAGATTATCAGAATACGTGGCAACTAATTATGAAAGAGTAACTCATAAAAACTCGCCTGCAAGTGTCCAGATTACAAAAACTTCTGCTAAGTACGTAATCACAAACAGTATTCTTATGAACAAAATTGCGCAGATGATTGACTTGAATTTGCAATCACACCAAAAATGCATCTCAGAAAGAATATTTAATTTGAGTCTCGGCGAGCAAGCGATGATACTACAAGGATTATTTACTGCTGATGGCACTGTTGCAAATTACGGATTAAAATCCCAGTATGTTGCTCTCGATTCTACAAGTATTCAGTTACTTAAAGATGTCCAGATACTTTTGTTAGGATTTGGCATAAAAAGCAAGATTTATCAAAACAGGAGGGCAGGCAAGACTTCTGCTTTGCTGCCAGATGGTAAGGGGGGATTGAGAGAGTATGAAGTTAAAGAGACTCACTCCTTAAGGATATCAAGAGAGGGAAGGATTAAGTTCGAGAAATTAATAGGGTTTATGCCAGAATCACCTAAGTTTGAGAAATTAAAAATACTGAACGAAAGCGTGGAGGTTTATCAGGATTTTCCAATTGATGCTATCGCTTCGCTAGTTTATTTAGGAGAAGAGCAGGTTTATGACCTAACTGAGCCATTTACGCATACATTCGTTGCAAATGGAATAACAGTCCATAACTGCTCAGAATATATGTTTTTGGATAATTCTGCATGTAATCTTGCTTCTCTTAATTTAATGAGATTCAGGAAGACTGATGGGAATTTTGATTTGGAAAGTTTTTGCAAGGCTGTTGACTTGTATATTACTGGGCAGGATATTTTAGTTTCACAAGCATCTTATCCTACCCAGGAGATTACAGAAAATTCTCACAAGTTCAGGCCTTTGGGATTAGGATTTGCAAATTTAGGGGCGTATATGATGTCTCTCGGGATTGCTTATGATTCTGATGAGGCACGAGACTTAGCTGCTGTGATTTCTTCTAATATGACTGCAGAAGCTTATCTTCAGTCAACTAGACTTGCTGAGAAACTAGGTGCATTTGAAGAGTTTGAGAAGAATAAAAAACCAATGTTAGATGTTATTGATATGCATAGAAAAGCAGCAAAACAAATTGCTGCGAGAAATAGTTTAGAAGGGTTAGTTTCAGGATTAAAAGAAGCTGCTGTGAAAAAGTGGGACGCGGTTATTGAGGGGGGAAATAAGCATGGATTTAGAAATGCCCAGGTAACTCTGCTTGCCCCTACAGGAACAATAGGATTTATGATGGACTGTGATACTACTGGGTGCGAGCCAGATATGGCTCTAGTGAAATATAAGACACTTGCTGGGGGAGGAACTATGACAATTGTTAATCAGACTGTTCCTCTTGCCCTGGAAAAGCTAGGATATGATGAGAAGCAGAGAGCAGAGGTTGTTAAATACATTGATGAGAACGGGACTGTTGAGGGATGTAAAGTATTAAAAGAAGAACATTTGCCAGTGTTTGATTGTTCTATGCAGACTGGCAAGGGAACTCGGGCAATACACCCGATGGGGCATGTTAGAATGTTGGGAGCATTACAGCCGCATTTATCTGGAGCAATATCAAAGACAGTTAATTGCCCTGAATCAACTAGTGTTGAAGAAATAGAAAATATGTTCTATCAGGCATGGAAGCTAGGAATTAAAGCTATTGCGATTTATAGAGATGGGAGCAAGGCGAGCCAGCCTGTAAGAACTAAGAAATCAGGACTAGTTGAAGTTCTAGGAAGGGGGAAGAGAGAGCATATACCTCAGCTGAGGTATGGTATAACTCAGAAGGTTAAAATTGTTGGAGAGGGTGGAAATCAGATTCCAGTATTTATTAAAACAGGAGAGTATTATGACGGAAGATTGGGAGAAGTTTTTGTTGAATCTTTAGAGAGAGGCAGTGAAGTAAACAGGTTGTTAAATTTGCTTGCAATAGAATTTTCTGAGAAAATACAATATGGAGTTCCATTAGTAGAGGCTTTAGAAGTTTTTGGGAAGGCAGGAAAGTCGCAGATTTCAGGACCAACTGACCACCCGTTTATAAGAAATGCGAGAGGGATTGAGGGATTCTTATTTCAGTGGGTATCATCTCACTATTTAGGAGACTTGTCTTTCTTAGCTCCTGAACCTGAACTTAGACCATTGCCTCAGGAGTTGAGAGTTTATCAACAAGTTCCTCCTCTGCATATGATTCCAGAAGTTGAAGGAGAAAAGATGTATCCTGGAGCTCCGAGTTTAGAAGATACTATAAAAAGAATTTCTGGAACAAACTTCTGGTGTGATGAAGGTTTAGATACTAGGCAGACAATTGACAAGATTAGAAAAACAAGAATTTGGAAGAGTGGTTTTACTCTTGACATGAAGAATGCTGGGAAGATGACTGGAAGAACTTGTGATAAGTGCGGAGGATTAATGATTCAGGATGGGAGTTGTTGGAAGTGTCCTAATTGCATAAAGAGCACCGGAGGATGCGGAGGAGGATGAAGAAAATTATTAATTTTCTGCCTTTTAAAAACCTGAGGATTTGTTAAAATGATAATCTCGGCTGCAAAGATTCTTGAGTTGAATGAAAAGCATAATTTAATTGAGAACTTATCTGAGCGCGAGATGAATAATCCTGAAGGGGTTGGTTTTGACTTGAGAGCTGGTGAGATTTTTAAGATAAGTGGAGAGGGGTATTTAGGAGTTGTTGATAGAAAAAGCCCGGAGATTGAGAAGATTGCTGATTTGAAGAATGGTGATAAAGAAATTGTGCTAAAACCAGGAGAGTATATTTTGGTTAAAACTATTGAAAAAGTAAATCTGCCTGGTGAGAAAATTGATATTGACGGGACAAATAGTCTGATGATGATTGACGCTTATCCTAGAAGCACTTTGCAGAGGTGTGGGGTTTATTTTAGAGCCACTAAGACTGACCCTGGATATTCTGGAGAGCTGACTTTTGCTCTTGCTAATTTGTCGTGCTGTCCTTTTAGACTAGAATTAGGAGCGAGGTTTGCAAATATTGTTTTCAAGCAGGTTTTAGGAGATTTGTCAAGAGCTTATTGCGGGCAGTGGAATAATGGGAGAGTTGCAACTGAGACAAGAGAGAAGCAGAACTAAAATATATTTTCCAGTGTAATTTTGTTTAAATACACTTGTTCTTTTAGAAAAGAACCAAAACACAATAATTAAAAAATGAGGTATAACTTTTTTAGAGCACAGAAACCTGTATGGGAACTTGCAGCTTGTTGGCAGTCTATTTTGAAATTTCGCGGTTTTATGGAACCTTCTCAAGAAGAGATTGCTGAAATGCTGCGAATTGGAAGAGATGGATTTTCTAAAATTAATCTTCATAATATTGCTAAAAGAACAGGTGCTGTTTCAGTTAATCATATAAATCCATTCTTGATTCATGGAGAAGCTGAAGATATTTTAGATGCTGTTAAGGGAGATGTTGATGCAATTGTTGCATATGATGGAAGAAAATTAACAGGAATTAAAAGAGAACCTGCTGCTTCTTTTGCTTTGTGGGGCAGCTATAATCAAAGAACTGATAAAGTTAGTTTGCAAACTCCAAATTCTCGAGATAATTTAATTGTAAGCTTAGGAATGGATGGGAATAGGTCTGGGTTAATGGACTGCATGCAAGCTAGAGAAGATGAGAGATATGGATTGTATATTATTAATGCTTGGAAGTAATCAGAATTATTCTGCTTGTTCTATAGGGAATAGTGGATTTTCCCTGCTAAGGTAATCCAGTTTCATTGGGTCTTTGCCAATACTTCTCATTTGATTTCTGCAGGTTTCCATTGTCTCAAGTGCAGTGTCCATTACTGCAAAATAATATTGGTCTTCACTTTTTGGCAGTGATGGATTCGGTGCCCAGAGCCTTGTTTCAGTTGGCTCATGAATCATTCTTAAAATGTCATTCAGATTCTTCTTTGCCTCATTTCTCTGGTCTGGATGTTGCGGGTCTATGTAATATCCATACCAATGCAGAGAGTTTGAGTGGTCATTATGATACCCCTCATAGACTGGTGCATTTAAGTTTTGTTCTACTTTTTTATTGAGAATTAAGTGCCACATCATAAATGCAAAATCATTCATAAGAACTGCCTTGTATAAATCGCGAGAACGCCAGTCAGTGTCAACATCTGCCCTATAACCCCCCCCTCTCTGTCCATTGCATGGAGTGAGCCTGTACCAAAATCTCTGAAAGCAGGGAGAATCATAATCATTGAATTTGAATAATCTTTCTACACCCTGATTGTCTCTGTATCTAATCCCTTCATTATGGTCCAGCAAAGGGACCCATGTGGCTGCCTGCACACTTTTGCTTAATGGCTCTCTTTTTAATTTCTCCTGCATTTGCTCAAACTGGTTTACTCTGACAACTTCTCCAGTGGGCAGAACAGTGGGATAGGCTGTTAGTCTCTCGTGATAGGTGTACTTCCATTTTCCTTCCCATTTTTTCTTTAGGGCTTCTAATGTTTCTGGATCTCTGGTTCTTAGTGCTACAACTAAATCTTCAAAGGGCATCATTTCGTGATCACCATTTCCATCTATGACCTCGCCAGCATAATCAACAAGATTGTCAATTCCTCCTGGAAAGTCTTTATGAACTCTCGGGTCAAATGGATGTTGAATCTGCATTATTACTTTTGCTTCCCTGCTTCCTACATGAATTGATTTCCCTTGTTTGTCTAGATGATCATAGTAGGTTGGAACAGTTGAGCCGAGAGCAAGAACTGAAATGCATGCTTTTTCCCAGCAGTGAGAGAGGGTCTCTCCGGGAATAGTTATGACTGGGCGGCTTCCCTGTGCTGCTTGTTGAAAAAATAGTTCCCCTCTTTCTCTGAGATTAAAACAATGGCGTTTTGCTTCATCTGTTACTGCATCAAGAAGCTTGTCGTCGCTGACTCCTATCTTACTGAGATACTTAAGCTCAATATCTTCGTTTACCATCTTTTTTACCTTCTAATTTTATCTTTCTTTGATTTATAAATAAGATTATTCTGAAAAATATAGTTTTGTTAGTCTATTAACTACTGAAACCCCAATTTGATTGTTTGTCCTATTAATCATTTATGCGAAGAATTAATTTTTTATAAGATATTTTAGCAATTGGTTTTCTTCAGTTTCAAGATGGTTATTGAAAAAGTTTATAAATCACATAATTATCTAGTTTCATGCTTATTGGAGAGATTGGAAAATGTCAGGAAATAATAATGGTGTTGAGGAAATTAGTGAGAAAGAATTTTCAGAAATTATTTCTAATAAATTAGTTCTTATAGATTTCTTCGCTGAATGGTGCACTCCATGCATTATGATGGGTCCTGTTATTGAAGAGCTGGCTGAAAGGATGAAAAATGTGAAATTTGCCAAGGTAAATGTTGATGAGAATTCTGGGTTGTCTGGAAAGTTTAAAGTTATGTCTATTCCTACAATGATTATATTCAAAGAGGGCAAGGAAGTTGAGAGAATTATTGGCGGGCAGCAGGCTGATGTGATTGAAGAGAAGCTGAAGAAACATATGAAGTAAAAAGAGTTCTGTGCCAAAATCAGGCAGGAATTGACAACTTCTTATAAACTACAATCTGAAACAATTATTATCTGAATGAATAATGGGCTAATTATTTACACCAAGTATATCAAAAAGGATATACTTTCTAAATTCAGCTCTTGAGATAAGTTCTATCTTAAGAATCTACGAATACGCTTGTTTCCACAACGTATCAAAGAAGCTTCTATAACTATCTGCTACCTGTTTGCTTTTTATCAAAATTGCATGATATGGTTCATCCCAAACAAAAATAGCTACTTTATTTCCATAAATCGCCGTTGCAGAGGGAAATGATAAAAATTTTGGAAGGGATCTAATTTGCATCAGGCTTCTTTTTGCAATATTTTTCACGTCTTTGGTTAAAACTCTGACTTTAATTTTAGACTTATTTAGTTGTACATTAAATTGAGGATAAAAATATGGAAGAACTTTTTGGATATATCCTTCTTCTTCAAGAACAACGTAATCCTTACCTTCCTTGATAATATCTTTTAGGACAGACTTTAATCCTTCTTTTCCTTTGTACACCTCAACAATGGACTCACTTCTTGGAATGCTCATATATCCTTTCAATTCTGGTAAAATTGATTCTATTTCAGTTTCTCTTTCTTTTATGTAATCAAGTAATTTATCTGGATTTGTCGAGGAATAATACTTTCTATTTTCCCTGATTACATAAGAAACCAAACCTTTTTCTCTCAGTTTTTCTAAAGTATCATAAATATTTGTTCTATGTAATCCTGTTTCTTGGGCGATCTTGCTAACTAAAGATAAGCCTAATTTTAATAAAATCAAATATACTTCAATTTCTCCTTTTGATAATCCTGCCTTTTCAAGTATTCTTTTGTCCATGTAATTCATAAAACATTCAAACTATATAAAGTTAATTATTGATGTCTAATAAAAGACTACAAATATTAAAAAAGACTTTTCAACAATCAAATGATAGGTGAGTACAAATGAATTTACATAACCTAATTCAAACTGAACACAAAGAAATAATTTTCAAGCAGAAAGGTCAAGCGAGAATGATACTTGCTTATCATACTTATGGGAATGGCATTTGTTTTGGAGGAGTTAGACTTCTACCGTTAAATGCCGGAGAAAAAGCCGTAACAGATGCATTAAGATTAAGCGAAGCCATGACATATAAACTTGCTTTAATTAATTCTCATTATGGTAGTTGCAAAGCTGTTGTTTTTGAGCCAAGCAGTGGAAAAACAAAGGAGTTCTTACACGATATCGGGAATATTATCGAAGAAGAAAAAGGTCGATTCATATCAGCAATAGATTTTGGTTTTGAACCAGATGATGCAAAAACAATAAGAGAAACAACAAAATATATTTTTGCTATTAAAGATTCAGAATTTGGGCAAAGTGGGGTTACAACAGCACTAGGCATATTGCTCGGGATAAAAACCTCTTTAAAGCAAGTTTATGGTTCAGAAGAAATTAAAGGAAAGAGTTTTGCTGTTCAGGGGTTGGGTAGTGTTGGTAATATTTTAGTAAATGAACTCATAAAAAAGGGAGGGAAAGTGTATTTAGCAGATATTGATGGAGAAAAGTTAGCAGAATTTGAAAAAAATGCGAAAATAGTTTTTCCAGAAGAGATTCTTTTTTTGGATGTTGATGTTTTATGTCCCTGTGGTCCTGCTTATGTAATTAATAAAGAAACAATTCCAAAACTTAAATGTAAGATAATAGCGGGAGGAGCAAATTGTCAATTAGAAGATGAGATTAATGATGATAAACTGCTTTATGAAAGAGGAATTTTTATTGCACCCGATTATGTAATCAATGTAGGAGGAGTAATGCAAGGCATTCAGGAACTTGAAAAGGGTTCACTACAAGAAGCCATTTTAAGTTTGCCAATCATACAAAGAAATCTTGAAGAGATATATAAGTTATCTAAAGAAAAGAAGGTCGGAACTTATTCTATTGCTAAAAATATGGCATTAGAAAAGTTGAATTAAACCAGATGCTATTAAATTTAGTCCTAAAATTAATGTGAAATTTCTATTACAAAGTATATCCTTTAGGATATATTCTTTTACACCGAAGGCGTTTAATAGTCTTTCTTAATAACATTTAAAAATGGAAGATTACTTTCTGAGCTACGGTTCCTCCGAAACCTTGTCTCATAATACAAGGGAGGAAGAGGAGCAAGCCAAGGTTCCTCCGAAACCTTGTCTCATAATACAAGGGAGGAAGAGGAGCAAGCCAAGGTTCCGTAGCTCAGCCTGGTTAGAGCACTGGCCTTTTAAGCCAGGTGTCGGGGGTTCAAATCCCCTCGGGACCATAACATCCATGGAAAAATATGAAAAAGCGAAAGCTTTTTAAAGCCATTTTGAATTCCTTTTAGTATTACTAAGTGGTAGATGAAATTATGCCAACTTGATAAAAATAAATAACCCTCAGAAAAATACGAAATTTTCTAAAAATGCACGTACTCCAGCCAAAACATTCCAAGCTAAAGGCAGAAGATGCAAAGAAGCTGCTCCAAGAATTAAATGTTTCTCTTGCCCAATTACCGAAGATAACTGCTGAAGATCCTGCTCTCCCAAAAGATTGTGTTACTGGAGATGTGATTAAGATTGAGAGAAAGTTTAATGATAAGACAGTAAATTACTATCGAGTAATCATATAAACAAATCTAAGATGAAACAAGTAGACAAACATCTCATAATGAAGAAATACTTGCAACAGCACTCTGTAGTTGAGAGCAACATTGTTTCTTTTAATAATTTTGTAGAGCAGAGGATGCAGCAGATTGTTGACGAGCTATCTAAAAGCTTGAATAATGAGGAGATTGAGATAAGGCTCGGAAAAATAAGAATTGAAAAACCAAATATAATCGAGGCTGATGGAAGCCAGAAGTTAATAACTCCTACTGAAGCAAGATTAAGAGATCTTACATACTCTGCTCCTATTTTCCTGGAAATCTCTGTTAAACAGGGAAACCAGCTAGAGACACATGATGTTGAGGTTGGAAGAATTCCTGTGCTTGTAAGGAGCAAGGTTTGCAATCTTTATGGATTGGGAAAAGAAGAGTTAGAGAAAGAGTATGTAGACCCCCTAGACCCTGGCGGATATTTTATAGTTAATGGCAATGAGAGAGTAATGGTTATGACTGAAGATTTAGCTGCTAACCAGCCATTTATTGAGAAGGCTAGAGGAAAACTAATGCTTAGATTATTCTCGCAAAGGGGAGCTTATAAGATTCCAGTATCTATTACAGAGACTGGCGAGGGAATACTAGAGATTTCTTTTTCAAGATTCAGAAATATTCCTGCTGTGGTGATGTTGAAAGCTTTGGGAATGTTGAAAGAAGCTGAGATTGCGAGACTTGTAGGATTGGAGAGTGATAGTTTCATAGTTAATTTGTACGAATACGCTAATATTTCCTCTGCAGAAGATGCAATGATGTTCATTGCTGAAAAAACTAGTTTGCAAGGAACAAAGAAAGAGATGCTAGACAGAATTAAGCAAAGAATAGACTCTTATTTTATGCCCCATATAGGTCTTGATAAAGAGAGCAGATACGGGAAGGCAATTACTCTCTGCAAATTCATAAAACAATTTTTAGTTGCTAAGGACAACCCAGATACGCATACTGATAAGGACCACTATGCAAACAAGAGAGTGAGATTATCTGGAGACTTGCTGTCTGATTTGTTCAGAGTTAACTTGAATATTCTGCTGAGAGATATTCAGTACTCTCTTCAGAAGGTTGCTAAGAGAAAGAAATTTTATTCATTAAAAACAATTGCAAAGTCAACATTATTCTCGCATAGAGTAGAGTCAGCAATAGCAACAGGGAGCTGGATTGGCGAGAGAACAGGAGTTACTCAGAATATGGACAAAACGAATTATCTGGCTATCTTATCTCAACTTCAGAGAGTTTCCAGCATGCTTCCTGGAGAGCAGGAAAATTTTGCTGCAAGAACTCTGCATCCAACTCACTACGGAAGATTCTGCCCGATTGAGACTCCTGAAGGAACAGAAATTGGATTAAGAAAAAATCTTGCATTGCTTGCAAGAATCTCTACTGCTATTGAGATGAATGAGGAAGAGTTCATCAGGGAAGCTGAGAAGATTGGAATGATAAAAGAGAAAGAAAATGCTGAACATGGAGAAACTGACATATTCTTTAATGGAAGATTTATTGGAAGTGTTCATGAACATGGAAAGTTTGTGAAAGAGATAAGAGACTTAAGAAGGCATGGAAAACTGCCTATTGAATTAAGCATCAGATATGACAGACCAATGAATAATGTAGTTATCTCCACAGAAGTCGGGAGAGTTTTAAGGCCGTTGATTATTGTTGAAAACGGGAAGCCGAGACTCAATGACGAGCACTTATTGATGTTAGAGCAGGATAAGATAATGTGGAAAGATTTAGTAAAACAGGGAGTGATTGAGTATCTGGATGCTAGTGAGGAGGAAAATGCACTGGTTTCTCTAACAAGCGAGGAGATAACTGAGGAACATAGTCATCTTGAAGTTGATCAGGTTTCATGTCTTGGGATAATTACCAGTCTAGTTCCTTATGCAAATCACGACCATCCTCCAAGGCTTATTAAAGGAAGCAAGGGGCAGAAACAATCTCTGAGTATTTATGCTGCAAACTTTCCTGTGCGATTAGATACAGATGTCTCTATATTGCACTATCCTCAGAAACCAATAGTAAGGAGCTTTGTCTACGATACTTTGAATATGTATCCTGCTGGGCAGAATATCATTGTTGCTGTTATGACTTATGAAGGATATAACATGGAAGATGCTGTTGTTTTGAATAAGGCAAGTGTTGATAGGGGGCTGGGAAGAAGCACGTATTTTAGACCTTATTCCTCAATTGAGCTAAATTATCCTGGCGGCTTAAGTGATCAGATAGAGATTCCAGACAAAGATACATCGGGGTATAGGCTGGAGCAGAGTTATAAGTTCTTGGAAGATGATGGAATTGCTTATCCTGAAGCGAGAATGAGCGAGAGCGAGGTAGTAATTGGAAAGAGCTCTCCTCCAAAGTTCTTATCAGAGGCAAGAGAGATTACAATAAAAACAAAGAAAGAGAATAGTGTTGCTATAAGGCAGGAAGAAAAGGGAACTGTTGACATGGTTTTCATTACCCAGGATGGAGAGGGAAATAAGGTTGTTCAGGTTAGAACTAGAGACCAGAGAATTCCTGAACCAGGAGACAAGTTCTCTGCGCCTCACGGACAAAAAGGAGTTGTTGGAATGATTGTTCCTGAAGAGGACATACCCTTCACCTCAAGAGGAGTAAAGCCTGACCTGATGTTCAATCCTCACGGAATCCCTGGAAGAATGTCAGTTGGATATTTGTTAGAACTAGTTTCTGGAAAGGTTGCTGCTGCTTCTGGGAAGATTGTTGATGGAACTGCTTTTTCAGATACTAATGTAGAGTTATTAGAGAGCCAGTTGAAGGAACTTGGATTTAGATTCGATGGAAAGGAGACAATGTATAATGGAATTACTGGAAAGATGATGACTGCTAAGATTTTTATTGGAAACATGTACTATCTTAAGCTGAAATACATGGTTGCTAATAAGATGCATGCAAGAGCTTCTGGAAAAGTCACAATGCTGACGAGACAGCCGATTGAAGGAAGAAGCAAGGGCGGGGCTTTAAGATTAGGAGAGATGGAGCAGCAGGCGCTTGTTGCTCACGGAGCCAGCTTGTTGTTAAAAGAGAGATATGATTCTGATAAAGTAGTTGTTCATATATGCACTAAGTGCGGGGCAATGGCAATAAAAGACACAATAAGAAACAGAATTATCTGCCCTGTCTGCAATTCAAATGAGATTGAGCCTATTGAGATATCCTATGCATTCAAATTATTATTAGAAGAATTAAATAGCATGCATATTGCAACTCATTTCGAGTTGAAGAACAAGTACGAGTAAAATGGCAAGTGAATTTGAAGGGAGAGATATGGGTGTTGAAGGAAGGGTTGCAGGAATTAAAGAAGTTGAAAGAAGCAGATTTGGATTGCATGTATTAAGTGATGAATGTGTGGATAATCTATGCGGGGGAAGAAAAGCGAGAACTGTTTTCCCATTTTACTTTGATGGAAAAAGATTGAATATTCCAGATCCAGGATATACCCCAGGAGGACAAGCATAAAATGCTAATGTCCTTTTTCAATTCAGAATTAAATAAGATAAAAATAGCAAATTAAAAAATGTCAGAGAGAGTAAAAAAACAAGTTAAAGCACTATCTTTCTCACTTTTAGGTCCAGAGATTATTAAGAAAATATCAACTGCTAAGATAGTTACTCCTGAGCTTTATGATGTTGATGGATACCCTGTTGATGGCGGTTTAATGGATTTAAGATTAGGAGCTATTGACCCTGGAGTGAGGTGCAGAACTTGCGGGGGAGGGTTAAAAGAGTGTTTGGGACATCCGGGCTCAATAGAACTTGCAAGATCAGTAATTCATGTGAAGTATGTTCCTATTATTGAGATGTTTTTAAGGAGCTTCTGTCCTGGATGCGGAAAGATGCTAGTTAGTGAAGAAGATGCTAAGAAGTATAATGTTGCTCAGAGAATTAAAAAAGCAAGAGATTCTAAAAAGTGCCCTCATTGCGGGCTAGTTCAGGAAAAAGTGAAGCTAGAGAAGCCTACAACATTCCATGTTGGAAAGAGAAGAATTTTTCCTACAGAGATAAGAGAGAGGCTTGTTAAGATAAATGATGAGCAGGTCAGGCAGGCTGGTGTAAATCCTGCAACATGCAGGCCTGAATGGGCTGTTTTAACTTTGTTAATTGTTCCGCCAGTTACTGTGCGCCCCTCAATAACTCTAGAATCAGGAGAGAGAAGTGAGGATGATTTAACTCATAAGCTTTCTGATATTATAAGAGCAAACCAGAGATTGTGGGAAAACTTGAATGCGGGAGCTCCAGAAGTTATTATTGAGGACTTATGGGATTTATTGCAATATCATGTAACTACTTTCTTTGATAATACTATCACCAGAATTCCTCCTGCAAGACATAGAAGCGGGCAGCCACTTAAAACAATTACAGAGAGAATCAAGGGGAAGGAAGGGAGAATCAGGCATAACCTTGCTGGAAAGCGTGTAAACTTCTCTTCTAGAACAGTCATCTCCCCTGATCCGTGCTTAGATATTAATGAGATTGGCATTCCGTTTGAGATTGCAAAGGTTGTGACTGTTGCCGATGCTGTTACTTCCTTAAACATTGAAGACATGAAAAAGTTAGTGTTAAGCGAGGAATATCCTGGAGCAAATTATATAATCAGACCTGATGGAAAGAGAAAGAGGATTACTCCAGAATTGA
Organism: Nanobdellota archaeon; assembly: GCA_018901625.1. Lineage (GTDB taxonomy): Archaea > Nanobdellota > Nanobdellia > Pacearchaeales > GW2011-AR1 > JAHIEM01. The sequence continues at coordinate 2,735 of JAHIEM010000083.1, read as the reverse complement.
AGCAGGAAATTATTGAGGAGCTTGCGCCAGGTTATATTATTGAGAGACATCTAAGAGACGGAGATATTGTTTTATTCAACAGACATCCCAGCCTTCACAGGGCAAGCTTAATGGCTCACTATGTGAGAGTTTTGCCATCCAAAACATTCAGACTTCATCCTGCTGCGGCTTTCCCGTATAATGCAGACTTTGATGGAGATGAGATGAATATCCACTCTCCACAGACTGAAGAAGCAAGAGCAGAGGCAAAGGTTTTGCTGGATGTAAATCAGAATATGATTTCTCCAAAAAATGCGTGCAATCTTCTAGGGTGCATTACTGATTCAGTAACAGGAAACTTCTTGCTGGGAAATAATAGTGTTAGCAAAGCAGAAGCTGAACAATTGTTGTTCAATGCTGGAAAAGAAATCTTGATTGGAAAGAAGAGTATTGATGGGAAGGATGTTTTCACAGAGCTCTTGCCTAGAGAGATTCAGAATGAGAAATTTTCTGAGATTGACAGCAAGCTATTTGGAGTTGAGGAGGGGAGATTGATGAAAGAATTGGACAAGAAAGTTGGAAGAATTGGAACAATAGCTACACTCCGGTCTATATTCACTCTGGGAACAAATTATCTGTCTAGAAACGGTTTCACAATTTCTCTTGAAGATTTAAATGTTAATGAGAAGACAAAGAAAGCTACGCAGGAGATAATCCGGGAAGTTGAGGGCAGAGCGCAAAAGATAATCCAGGATTATTATTCTGGAGAACTTGAGTCGATTCCTGGGAAGAATAAGGCAGACTCTAGAGAGATAAAAATGCTCCAGGTTTTGAATGAGGTCAGAACAAAGATAGGGACAATAGTCAAACAAGAAGCTTCAAAAGATAATCCTGTAAATACAATGATTTTAGCAGGCTCAGGGGGCTCTATACTTAATGTTACTCAGATTGCTTGTTGTGTCGGGCAGCAGGCATTGGGCGGTAAAAGGATTTCATTTGGATACACTAAAAGAACTCTTTCTTTCTTTAAGGAGGATGACTTGTCTCCGAAAGCGAGGGGTTTTATCTATTCTAGCTATATGAGTGGGTTGAGGCCTTACGAGTTCTTCTTCGGTGCAATAACTGGGAGAGATGCTCTTATGGATACTGCTCTTAGAACTCCAAAGTCAGGATATTTGTATAGAAGACTGGCAAATGCACTGCAGGATTTGAAGGCAGAGTATGACCAGACAGTCAGAGATGCTTCTGGGAACATAGTCCAGTTTAAGTATGGTGATGATGGATTAGATGTTTCAGCAATGCACCTTAATGGAAAAATATCTCCTGGAGAGGCAATTGGAATGGTTACTGCGCAGAGCTTTGGAGAACCATCAACACAAATGGCGCTTAATGTATTCCACTCAGCAGGAGTTCAAGAGATGCAGATTACTATGGGGCTGCCAAGACTTATTGAGATATTTGATGCAAGAAAAAATCCTTCAACTCCGATGATGGAGATTTATCTTGACAAGGAGCACAATAATGAGAAAGATGCAAGAGTTGTGGCTGAGAAAATAAAAGAACTTAAATTAAAGGATGTTGTCTCTGAAATTAAAGTTAATTTTGTTGATAAGAAGATTGATATTAATTTGAATAGCCCGGCTGTGAAGGGCGCGCATACTTCTGCGCAGAGTATTGCTGATAAACTGCAGGAGAAGGGGTTTAAGGTGAAGGTGAGAGACACACTTCTTACATACTCTGACAGCAAGGCTGATTTCAAAGAGCTTTATAAGATTAAGGAGAAAATGAAGGAGATATCTATCTCGGGAATATCTGGAATTTCTCAGATATTGGTTGTTAAGAGAGAAAATGCGTATGTTATTCTTACTGCTGGTTCAAATCTTAAGGAGATACTCGAGTTTAAGGGTGTTAATTCAGATAAAACCACTACTAATAATATTCATGAGGTTTGCGGGGTTTTGGGGGTAGAGGCTGCAAGACAGACTATTCTGAATGAGATTCAAAAAGTTATTGGATCTCAGGGACTTGATATTGATGAGAGGCATTTGAAACTTGTTGCTGATGCAATGACTACAGGGGGAGAGGTTAAGGGAGTTACAAGAATGGGAATCATCTCTCAAAAAAGCTCAATACTTGCAAGGGCTTCTTTTGAGACACCTATAAAGCAATTTGTGAATGCTTCTGTCAAGGGAAGTAAAGATGAACTAGCCAGCGTTATAGAAAATATAATTCTTAATCAACCTGTTCCTGTTGGAACAGGACTTCCAGGCTTGCTTGTCAAGGTAACCGGGCCATTAGTTCAGAAACAAGCCAGGGAGAAGAAAACCGCAGGCAAGAAAAAGGAATAAGAACAAAATGAAGACACTGGATATGCGATTTATACGATACTTGAATTTATTTGAGAAGATAACAAGAGTCAGAACAAAAAATTGTTTTGAGTATAACAATGCAATTGTATTTGCAGTTCATCCATCCTGCATATCCCGCGCTATTGGTGAGCAGGGAAACAATATTAAAGAGATGTCTGAGATTCTTGGAAAGAAGATTAAAGTTATCTCCCTGCCGATGAGGGGTATTGAGAGATTTATAGCAGATATAGTCTCCCCAGTGAAGTTCAAGTCAATTGAAATAACTGAAAGAGAGATTATAATCAATGCTGGAAAACAGAGCAAGGCTGCTCTGATTGGGAGAAATAGGATAAGACTTGAAGAGCTAAGTAATGTTGCGAAAGAGCATTTCGGGAAAGAGATTAAGAT
>JAHIEM010000008.1 GCA_018901625.1 Nanobdellota archaeon | reverse complement strand
TATTCCTATTAAATTTTGTTTTAAGGTTCCACAGATATACAGCAGAGACTGCCTCGTATGGGGAATGATATGCAAGCAGGAATGCAAAGAAGAGCAAGTGGTTTATGAAGGAGAGGTTTCTGTGAAATCTGTTCCTGAGGACACAGAAATTGGCGGTTCTGGTGGTTCTACAACTCAGATGTCTGTTTCTGCTCCGTTGAAACTTAAGGTGGTTTGTGTTGCTCACGGAAGAGATTTTACATTAATCTATATTGCATTAGCGTTGATATCTGCTCTTGTAATAGGCATAGTTCTTTACAAAAGATACAGAAAACCCGCTTATGAAAGAGACAAGGAGAAACTAAAAATATTGCAAGAAAAAATCAAGAAAGAAAAACAATAAACATAAGAAATAATATCTATTGTAAAGTATGCAGGATATACAATACAAACAACTCCTTCACAAGTTAGGGATTAAAGTTTATTCTAATGAATTTGACGGCTTTACAACTGATTTCTTGCGTATGAGTGATGTAGAATTAGGAAGTATAGAAGACATTACTTTAGAAAACTCCAATTATGGAAAAATTGTTTTTTCTCAAGCAGTTAATTTAACTTAAGATGTTGTGAATAATATTGTTGATTTAGACAACAATATGAATCTCTCTTAGAACTATATAGAAATTAATACAACAGCTTTAACAAATTTGGAAAAGCCAGCAACACTTTATTTGCATGGCTTAAGCTTTAATAATCCGAGAATTTTAAGAAATAATGATGTTTGCCCTGTTTCCGTCGGTAATAATTTCCATCACCTGTTAATTTAACATTGCCGCATAGAAGAAGATTTTTATATCCATATTAACTAGTCCAAGAATGGTAAATTGGGTGATAACAGAGCTATTTTTGAATCCTTTCAGGATTGTTGTATTCCTGCTCTTTCTGTTCATTATAGTAATGATAATACTCACTGTAATCGAGATTAGACAGAAAAGAATAATCGAAAGACAGAAAAAAACAAAGGAAAGCAGTTTTGTAACTCAGCTAAAAGAACTCTCAGATTCAAAACAGCCATTAAAAGAAAAACTAGATTTGATAAATCAGGTAGCAAAAAACTTCTTCAATGAATACTACAACATCCCCCTTTCAGCAGATTATTCTGAGTTAGTGGAAGATTTCAAAAAGAGGAACAAACCGAAGATATCCGAGTTTTGTGATCTCATGCTCTCAGTCTACTATTCTGGCAAATCAATTAATGAAGAAAGAGTGGATATTCTAATAAAAGTCTTATTAAGCATAATTCAGGAAGCAAGTACTAAGCAGGCAATACGCCCACTCCCCCTAGAACCGCTGCAAAATCAGAAAAGCAGCTTATTATCAACAAATCCAAAAGAAGACAGTTCTCAAATTCCAAATCATCACAAAAGCAAGTTTGAGAGATATATAGAAATAGCATCAGACTGCAGGAGAGAATTAGAAAAATTAGCAAGAGAGCTAAAAGCTAATAAAAATATTATCGAGCTGGCAAAGAAAGATAAGAAAAATAAAGAAGAGATACTGAAAATGCTATCAGAGCACCCGCAAGAATTCTCTCAGTTAAAAGAAGCTGAAAAACTAATCAAAAAGAATCATCTCGCGCTAAACAGCCTGATTAAGAGAATTCATGAAGACTTTCCGCACAATCATAAAAAAGAAATAAACAATCTTGCAAAAGCGTGGCACAAAAAGAACAAAGTCATCTTCAGCAAGATAAAAAACCCATTCAAGCAGTATATGCAGGAACTAGACCTCCTGATTGAGTTTTTCATTAAACTAGGGCTGATAATAACTAAGCTGAAACTCCAAAAGAAATAATAATGAAAAAAAGAACTCTGGTAATAATCATGACTGCGCTGACTCTCCTAGTGGCAATATCACTCCTCATCCTGTTAAGATACTCCTCGCCTGTCCCGCAAGTAAACATAAATAATTGCGCAAACCCTAGAATCAGCCTAAAATACAATGCCTGTTATAACTCTCTGACAGAGAGCATCTCAATTAAGATAACTAACAATGAAGAGAACTATGAAATATCAGCGATGAGCATCATTTTCAGTAACCCAAATCCAAAAGTGTTTGATATTCCTCAAATTCCAAAGAGATATTCTACAGAACAATACTCATTTCACTCTCTAAAAAACCCAGCGCGAATAAGCATAGAAACCAGCCTAAAAAACATGCCAGAAGAGTTTTGTAACAAGTCTTCAAGTATAATAGTTCTGAAAAATTGCGATATCTCGAGCCAGGATTTGCTCTTAAATCTGGGCATAAGCAATTATTCTTCATTTTTTATCCCAGAAGAACTAAATCAAACCTATGATCCAGACACATTCTCTCCAGACCTGTTTGATGAAAGAGAACTATTCAGCTCATCATGCAGGTCAAATTGGGTATGCAAGGACTGGGAAGAATGTATAAATGATATACAAAGAAGAGAGTGCATAGACCTCTCAAGATGCATACTCTCTCAAGATGAACCCCCGAGATTTACACGTTTCTGCAATAACTCATGTAAAGAAAATTGGAAGTGTGAGTGGGGTAATTGCATAGAAGGATATACAAAAGCGACTTGTAAAGACCTAAGCAACTGCGGCACAGAATACTCAAAACCATCCACTCTCTCGTGCAATAAAAATACTGATTGCGCCCCGAGCATATACTGCACAGAATGGAGTGTTTGCAGTATTAGCTACAGATTTGACAACCTTCTCTCAGGAGTAGAAGAACTGCACGGAACAAAATCAAGATACTGCCTGGATTCAAACAAATGCACCCAGCCAGCTGTTGAAGAAACCTACTGTTCAGCAAGAGTAGACATAACAACAGCCATAGTAATTGTTTGTGGAAAAACATATCTAGAAGCTCGGGACAGGCTGACAGGCAAGCTTCTCTCCAGAGTAGAATACTCAGAAATATCAGAAAAACTAGACCTAAAACTATTCCTGTCTGACGAACCAGAAATAATCTGCTGACTAATAATTTGTAGTAAACCCCACACAGCAAACTATATGGCATCAGATATTTCCAAAGAATAACCAGTTCAATAACCTCTTATTTGATTATATCCCAAATTATTTATATGCTTAATAGATTTTCCTTCACTCTCACCCAAAGCAAGCAGCAGAGCATCACGACTTGTTACGGAACTATTCTAAACCTAAAATTATACAAAACCCAGTTTAAAGAAAACAAGCCTATTGAAGCCAGAATAAGATAAAAAGAGATATCAATTGAAACATCTCTCTCAGCAGGCTGTAAAAGCTTGCTAAAAGACTTGTCAAATTCTATTGCATTCCCAACACTGAAAGATAACCCCCCAGTATTTAGTGAAAGTGCCTGCAAGAACTCCTCATCAACTTTAGACACAGTATTAAACTCAGTTATTCCTCCCCCAGAAGTCCCAATAGCAAAAGTATGGATAACAATCCCATTCTGATTAGCATAATTAACAATTTGTTCAGCACTCCCAACATTTATCTGGCCATCACTGATTAAAATAACAGCCTTGTTTCTCACACCTGCAAAAACTTTTTGAGCTGCAATAATCGCCCCGTAAACATTAGTTCCCTCTGTAGAAGTTCCAAAATCTATGCCATCCAGAGCCATTTTTAGTTTTAGTTTAGAATTTTCTTTCTCTTGCACAACATTTGCATTCCCAGAAAACGAGATTATTCCAACCTCTGTCCCGACTGGCAAAGAATCAATAAAACTTTTTGCAGCTGTTTTTGCAGTTTCGAGCCTGTTCGGGAGGAAATCTGTAGCCCCCATACTGCTAGAACTGTCTAAAACAATCACATAAGACTGAGAGCTGGTTCTGGCAGTGTAACTCACCCCCATTCCAGCAACAGAAAAAATCAAAAGGCAGAGAACAATAACATTAAGGTACAATGCTGCAAAATTCTTAGAGAAAACACCCATCCCAGAGATTTTCTCCATTATCTCAAAGTTAGGAAATATAACTGCCTTCTTTTTATTGTAAAAAAAACTAAAGAGATACACAAAAATAAAAAATGGCGCTAAAAATAAAAGAAACAATAGTCTAGGATAAAGAAAATAAATTCCAGGCATCTTACTTTCTCCCCCTCTGTGCTCTTGATTTCAAAAAAGAAGCAAGGGGCACAACAAACGGCTCATAAGTATGCAGCTCTATTAAGTCCACGCCAGAATGCTTAAACATCTCCTTGACAGCATTCTTCTGTTTCAGTGCAAGTTGCTGATACCTGTTCTTGATGCTTGCAGGATCAACGAGAATCTGCCTCCCGCTTTCAGGGTCCTGAATAGAAATTTGATAATGCGCATCAGGGAGTGAATCATCAAATCTATCGCGAATCATTATGGCAACTGTCTCAAATCGAGTAGATAGAATATTCAAACTTTTCTCAAAGCCTTTTTTGATGTTAATAAAATCAGAAACTAAAAAAATAACAGAATATGCAGATTTTATTTTCTTTGAAGCTTCCTCCAGAGCGGCTGCAAAGTCAAAATTACCCCCATAAAAGTCTATATTAGACAAAGATTTCACTAACAAAGGAAACTGGCTGCGTGATTTTGCTGGTCTGACAAGATTAGTCATCTTATCTGAGAACATAATCAGCCCAGGCATATCCTCTGAATTAATTATAAGATAACTCAGAGCAGCAACAACCTCTGAAGCATATTCTGCCTTTAACTTGTCTCCAGAACCAAACAGCATCTTGTTGCTCGAATCAAAAATAAAATAAACATTCAAGTCTCTTTCTTCAATATACTTCTTAGCAAGAAGCCTGCCCGCCCTAATACTCGCCTTCCAATCAAGTATAGTCGCATCATCTAAATTCTCATCATAATACCGATACCCATCAAACTCTAGCCCCTTCCCCCTAAAAACAGTCTTGTAAATAGTCTTCCTCAGCTTAAATTCTTTTATAATCTGGTTAAACTGAGATATTGCTTTTCCCACATCAACCCTTATCTTTCCTTGAGTATCCATTTTAAATGATTTTACGGAACCTTAACTTTTTCCAGAAGAGACTCTATAATAGCATCAATCGAAATTTTCTCAGCCTCTGCCTCATAATTAAGAATGATTCTGTGCCTCAGCACAGAAGCAGCAACAGTTTTAACATCACTAGGCAGAACATACTTCCTGCCATTCATCAGAGCCTCAGCCTTAGAAGCAATATACAAAGAAATGCTGGCTCTCGGGCTTCCTCCATAAGAAATATACTTAGCATACTCAAAATCCTTCTTTCTAGTCTCTTCAACTAATCTGACAATATAATCCTTAATAGCATCAGAGCTAAACACCTTCTTAGCCATCTCCTGCAGCAAGATAATCTTCTCAGGAGACAACACCTTCTTTAAGTCATAATCCTCAAACTTATTTAGCGTGATATTATTTGATAGAATTCTAATCTCCTCATCGTGTCTAGTGTACCCCATTAAAAGCTTGAATAAAAACCTGTCAACCTGCGCCTCAGGAAGAGAATAAACTCCAGAAACTTCAATAGGATTCTCTGTAGCCATTACAAAAAAAGGTTTTGGAAGCTCGTAAGTCTTTCTTGCAATTGTCACAGTTTCTTCCTGCATTGCCTCAAGAAGCGCTGATTGAGTCTTAGCAGGGCTTCGATTAATCTCATCTGCAATAATAAAGTTAGCAAAAAGCGGCCCTTTTATAATCTCAACCCCCTTCCTAGGAGAGTAAGTAGTGATTCCAGTTATATCTGTAGGCAGCAAATCAACTGTAAACTGTATCCTCTTCATCTCGCACCCAGTCACCCTAGCCATCGCTCTTATTAAAAGAGTCTTTGCAATTCCAGGGACTCCTTCAATTAGAACATGCCCCTTGCACAAAATTGCCCTGATAATGCCTTGGACTACCTCTTTTTGGCCTACAACAGCCTTCCCAATTTCCTGCTCTATCTGCCTTATAATGCTAGGCAGCTCTTTTTCTTTAATCACACTCATTTTTACCTCTCTCCTTAAGCAACATTCTATACATAACCTTCTCTTCTAGCTTTATTAAACTTTATCCTTTTATAAAAATAAACAATCGTCCATATAAAAAGAACTGCCAGAGTAACAATCGCCATAGCATAAATTATTGTTTTAACATTTCCTTTGGAGTAAACAGATGACTCTTTTCCCTCAATTGCTGCCTTGCAAGCCTGAACAACCTGCCGAGTTTTAGCAAGAGAATCACTAATATTCCCCTCCAGATAAGCTTTATTTGCTTCATTGAGTAACTCTGTTAGCTCTAGACACTGAGGATTATCAAAAATCATCTTCTCTGCAAATGACAGAAGATACTCTGCTTCAGTCTGATTTGCTTTTTTCAATTCAATAAAAAACTCTCCCCAGTCAACAAGTCTCGGACTCAGCACATTTGCATAAACTGTTATCTTATATCTTCCAGAGTTTTGGGTATTAGCATAAATCTGGACAGTAAGATTTCTTGTCTCACTTGGCTGCAAGCTGTCTATAAACGTATTAGATAGTGCAAATGTTACCTCTTCACTAACTAGATTATTAAACGCCACAATCCCGCTCAAATTTATCCCTATTAATTCAATATTCCCAGTATTTTTTACAGCAATAGGTATCTCTATGTAATTTCTGTCAGATACTACCATGTCATCAGGAGACAGAATTTTTAAAGTGTGATACTTAACTGCTGAAGTTCCTCCGCCTCCCCCGCCAGAACTAGGTGCAGGAACAGATACAGGAGCTGAAAAATTAACTAAAAAATTATTGCTGGTTGCAGAAGACACAGGAAGAGCAGTGCTTAAAGTTACATTAAACACCTCGCTGACAGCAGCTGTCGAGCTGAAAACCAATACCCATGTAGATGGAGTAAAACTTGCTGTTATTGCACTCGAACTCGCATTGCTTGAAATAGAGTAAGAGCTAATCGAGCGGTTATAATGCGTATCACTTCGGTC
>JAHIEM010000082.1 GCA_018901625.1 Nanobdellota archaeon | reverse complement strand
TTCTTGCCTGATAAACTGTCTTTCCATCAGCTAGCCTTCTAAGTGTCTCTGTTAACTTAGATTTGCTTAGTTTCATAGGGCTATCTACAACAGCCTTATGAAATAGTTTCGGGATAACATAAGTTCTAACACAAACAATACCTTTAAAAATCCTCTTTTCAAGGATATATCATGGTAGAAAAACTAAGCAAGGAAAAATACGAAGAATTAGTTCTCGAACTAGCTAACAAAGGGCTGACAAACGAGAAGATAGGGCTAATCATAAAAAAAGAGCATAAGATAGTTCCTAGAAGCTACGTGAAAATCAGCAAAATTCTAAAAAAGCATAATATTCAGATAGACCCAGACAGAGCCAGCCTGGAAAAAGCAGTAAAAAAACTAGAAAAACACGCCCTAGTCCACAAACAAGACCAAACATTCAGGCGCTCGTTATCAGTCAAGTCTGCAAAACTAAGAAAAATAGAAAAAGCAGCAGCAAAATAATTTTTCTAGAGAAAAACTCTATTTTCACTGAAAAATACTCACTAACCTTTAAATACCTCCATCAATAAAAGTTCTTATCAGATAAAGAGGCGATTCAGCAATGAGAAAAACAATAGAAAATTTTGCACAGGAATTCTTGGAAAAATCAAATAATAAGAAAGTTCTTATAATCTCACACCACGACACAGACGGAATCACCTCAGCCTCAATTATGGCGCGCGCTCTTGAAAGGAAAGACATATCTTTTTCAATAAAAATTGTCAAGCAGCTAGAGCCCGAATTCATAGAAACCCTCCCAAAAGACAAGATGATAGTCTTTCTCGACCTCGCCTCTAGCCTCCTGACTAATTTAAAAGACTTCCCAGACATATTCATAATAGACCACCACGAAATACTTATTTCACACTCAGAAATTCCAAAAAACATAAGACTAATCAATCCCCACATATTCAATGAAGAAGCAATAGCCGCCTCAGGACTGGCATATTTGTTCGCAAAAGCACTCTCCCCGGAAAATAATGACCTTGCAACCCTTGCGGTAATCGGAATGGTTGGAGACAATCATGACAAGAACATAAGCAAAACCTATAATCAGATACTCTCAGATGCAGAAGTAACAATAAAAAAGGGATTGCTATTCTACCCATACACAAGGCCGATTCACAAAACACTCGAATTCTCCTCCTCTGTGCTTATTCCAGGTGTAACAGGAAACCCGAGAGGAGCAATCGAGCTCCTAAGAGAGTGTGGAATAGAAAGAACAAATGGAGAGTATCCAACAATGCTCAGTCTTTCAGAGGAAGAAAACTCCAAGTTAATAACAGCAGTTCTTCTAAAGAGGTCTCAAAAAAACAATTCAGACATACTTGGGAGCATATACCTCGTAAAGCTCTCAAACAGGCTAGAAGATGCAAGAGAGATATCTGCAATGTTAAATGCCTGTTCAAGGCTAGGTTTTCCAGAAGTCTCAATACTTCTCTGTCTCGGAAACAAAGAGGCAAGACAAAAAGCAGAAAATATCTACGCAACATACAAACAGCACCTAATAGCTGCCCTGAACTATGTCTCAAGCACTGCCAAAATAGAAGGAAAAGGATATGTAATCATAAATGCAAAAGACCAGATAAAAGACACTATAATAGGCACAGTCTCCTCAATTATAGCAAACTCCCCAGTCTACGAAGAAGGAACAATAGTCATAGGAATGGCATACTCAGACGACAAAATAAAAATCTCAGCTAGAATCTCAGGAAGAGATGGAAGAAATGTTCACAAGGTCTTATCAACAGTCACTCAGACAATTGGGGGCGAGTGTGGAGGCCACCAGCAAGCAGCAGGCGCATTAATCTCGCAGGATAAAGAGCAAACATTCCTAGAAAATATAAAAAGAATTCTTGAAATAGAAACAGTTAAAGTGTAAGTTAACTGTTTCGTAAATGCCATAGGCCCTTGATGCTACAGCACCAGTTTGCCAAGCTTTATGAAAGCTTGAATAGAAACAGTTAAAGTGTAAGTTAACTGTTTCGTAAATGCCATAGGCCCTTGATGCTATAGCACCAGTTTGCCAAGCTTTATGAAAGCTTGAATAGAAACAGTTAAAGTGTAAGTTAACTGTTTCGTAAATGCCATAGGCCCTTGATGCTA
>JAHIEM010000081.1 GCA_018901625.1 Nanobdellota archaeon | reverse complement strand
GGAAGAGAGAGTGAGAAATTATATCTTGAACCAAGAGGAGCATCATAAGGAAACCCCACTCCGCCGCAGCGGATTTTTTGCCTCAGCAAAAAACCTTTAGGGTGGGGAGGATGTCATATATTTATATACTCTAAAACTCCCTTTCGGAATAGCAGGCACCCCCCAACTCTATGAATAGTCTGCTGATGCAGAAATAGGAAATTCGACTGCTCCGCTCCTCGTTCGCTCGGTAAATTTGTGGGTTGCCCCAAAGCATATAACCTATATTTCAAAAATGCCAACACAAAATAAATTCACAATAACCAAGAAAATAGCAAAACACGGCTCGCAAGCAGTGATTATAGTTCCAACTTTGCTCCAAGATAAACTCTGCCCCGGAACTCTAGCAGAAATAACTATTGAAATTCTAGAAACTACTAACCTCTAAAACCCCAAAGCTTCTTCAGGTCTAACTATCTTTATTCCCTGAAATTCTTTAAGCTTCAAAAGATGCTTATCGTAAGAGATAATATACTCTGCCTTGCTTTCCAAAGCACACTCTATAATTGTATTATCATCAGGGTCTTCTTTGACAACATCAACTTTCTTGCTTGGAGTTACTAAATTTAAAAATTGAAGGACTCTTTCAAATATTTCTCCTATTTCTTGCTCTTTATAATCAAAATCTCTTGCCAGAATTTCTTTATACTCTTCGATTATTTCCTGAGAAGAAAAGATTTGAACATTTTCTTTTATACACTTAAACAAAAATTTCTGAGCCACGCTATTATCCCACAGGGTAGAAGAGATTAACACATTCGTGTCAAATACTATTTTTGTTATCATCTTTTTCTTGATTTCTCTGCTATACTAGGTATATCCGATTCTTTAACACCTTTTGCTTCTAATCTCTTCCTTCCTTCTTTTGCTATCTCTTTAAGTTCGCAGATTAGCTCTTCTTTTGAAGGCATTGCAACTTTCTTTAGGACTATGCTATCTCTTCCGCTAACTACTGCGAACATAGTTCCTTCTGAAGCACATATTTCTGCCCTTATGCCTTGTGGTATTACTATCTGCCCTTTCGAAGACATCTTTATCATTTCAACTGCCATTTTTGTTTTCCTCCTGTTTCCTACTTTCTTATTGTAAGGTATGCTTACTTATAAACCTTTCGATTGAATAAATTGGTTAAATAAAAATCATCACCTCATAAACCCCTCCCGACCACCCACCCCCAACACTAAACTAAAAGTGCTCTCTCTTAATACTAATAAAAAGGAACTGATGTTCCCACCATCCTCGGCTCATTTGCGACTCTTCACCTTGCGAGGTTCGTCGTTTCAAGAGTGAAATTTGTCCCAAATTTCCTCGAGTCCTCACGAGGAAACAAGAGCCTAACATAAATTAGTTTCAATATTCGCAATCGCCTTTCTTAGAAAGGGCAGGGAACTTTTATTCTGTTAGAAGAGGTATCTCTTGCACTAATTCAGGGAGCCTTTCGTATAAACCCAATATTAAAGTTAAGCCACTATTAATTCTGTAAGCGTCATCTTCAAACTCACTTCTACCTGCAGGGTCAGGTCTATTTCTCTTTTTACGCGCAACTTCCTGCGGTCCTTTGATATGAGGTCCTGCATGATAAAATCCACCGGTACTAATCACCCACCTTTGATGAAGCTCATATCTCTCAGATTCTATAGGTTCCCTAACAGGAATAAACTCATCAACCCCCATGCCTAGAGCCATACAGATATTTGATAATGGTTGCATATTGCCCTTTCCTAAAAGAGTAGAAAATGTGCCATGTGTATAAGCTTCTCTCAAAGCATCCAACCCAAGATAAAAATCTGGAAATCTTTCAGCATCACCGTCCTCAACACCTAAAATCATTCTATCAAAATAATCTCCATCAGGATATAAAAAATCAATAGTTACTCCAACTCGTCCTCTTCTGTAAGCAGGCTGTACAACAATCCTAGAACCAGGGATTACTAGTGTATTATAACATGCATGAGGTGATTCTCTGTGATTTTCTTGCATTATCTTAACTATTCCATTATACAATAAAGGATGCTGAACTAAATCAACTGAATCTTCGCTTGGAGGTGGAAGCAACCTCACTGGTGATGTCCAAGATGCAACATAATCTTGAATAAATCTCCATAGTTGTCTTCTATCTCCCATATGAGGATTAGTATCTTCTTCTGGGTCTAATCCTAATTCTAAAGTATGATATGGTTTGTCTGCTGCTTCAGCTCGTTTTGTTCTAAGAAGTTGAGCCACATGATTTCGTAATTCTTCCCCAGGCCTATATCTCATAAACATGACTAATGAATCAGGATTCTGAGAATCTGTAAGATATTTATCCAAAGATTGCAAATGTCTCTGTGCTTCTTCTTCACTTGCATTTCTAAAAACATCTGATGCTGCAATCTCTAAAAAATCTCTAAACTGAGGAAAGAAGCAACCGAATGAAACACCGCCAGAAAGATAATCTTTAACATATCCTAATTCAATATGCCTATTTCCAACATCCCTAAGATGATTAGTCAAATTGCAAGCATCTTTTCCTTGTTCACTTAACTTTCTTTGCGTAATCTCTGCAATATATCTTCCAATTCCTAACCATCTTGGATCATTAATTTTTAAAGCTTCTCTCCATCCCATAGTAAAGAGAAATAAACTTAATTTTATAAATATTCTTATTCAAGAGTATCTACTTTCGGCAATTTTTCCACCAACTACTGAGTTCTTTTTTACTATTCGCAGAATTTATTTATTTTCCAATCCCCCACCCTAACCTCCCCAAATAGTTCGGGCTGACTTTTATTTTGCGACTTCAACATGCTCTTTTGACAGAAAATCCCTTCCACTTTCGGATTGCTGAAAGCCATATCCTCTTTCATAGAAACCTTGGTGCCTTTTTATCCATGCTTCTGTCTCTTCCATAGACCAATCACGAGTATCCCTTAAAAAATATCCTTGATTTCTTATTGCCCAAAGGTTTCTTTTACTGCATCTTTCAGCATCCTCAAAACCTCGTTGAACAGACTGAAACTCTTCACTTCCCTTCTTAACACTAAATTGCTCTGCCAACCTTCCTTCTATTTTGGAAGGAACTATCTTTATAACACGATTTCCATAACTAATCACATCGCTTAAATCTACCATGTTTTATCGGAATGAAAAGCCCTATTTAAATTTTATGATTGTAGTTACTTAAAAATAACACTAAAACCAACCCTCATAAATACTAAGGCAGATAGCCCTTCGCCTCCCCCTCCCGCGATTAAGTGCCAAATAAGAATTATGCTACTGCTTGTCTTACATCTGGTTTATCTCTTGAATAAGAAATACGAACCCCGATTCTGGTTAATTTGTTTATAAAAGAACTCGCATCTTGTTCTGTGCTGAAACTTACATTAACTAATCTCCCAGTATGCTCAATCGGATCAGATAATGGATAAAAATTATCTAAAAATTCTTGAAAAATATTTCCAGTATAATAATCTTGTTGAGCAAGAATTTTTCCTTGATTGTCTTTTGCCATTCTTTCTAATCCTCTTGGATTCGGCAATCTCCCACTATGATGCATAACGAATTGATATTTAACTACCATTCTTTTTTAATGTTTAAGTCCTTTTTAATTATTTCTATCGTCTAGAATATTGGCACTTAATCACCCCCACCCTTAAAAATAGCATAATTTCACTTGTCGTTTCAGGAGTGTTCCTTCCATCCAGAAAACCTCTCGGTTTTCGGGTCAGTCACCTCGAAACGAGAAACTAACATAATTAGTTACAATAAGCAAGCGGGCTAAAATATTGTCAAATCAAAGATTTGAAGAAATAATAAAAAGAGATTGGTGTCTAGAATCTGATAGGTTCTTTTTATTTTTGTATTTCCCAATAGGAATACACTCTAAAACCATCAAACAAAAATTTATCAATGACAGGAGATTTCATATCATCTGCATCTGTAACTAAATATGAACTTATATCGTCGCGCATTCTATAATTCCCTTGTCCTGGCTGTGCATCAATTAAAGCGTTGTTTGCTAACTCTTCTAAATATCCTTGAACTACTGATGGTTGCATTCTTGCATCACTTGGAACCGCAGAATGTTTTGATAAAAATCTAGAAATCATCTCTGCATTAACTGTTAGGACTCCACCCCCTTGAGGTTGGCCATAAGCAATCATAACTGCCATATCATTGTATCCCATACTGGTTGGCGCAGTTTTTTCTTTTAGTTTACCTACTGCAAATCTCAAAACTGTTCTTTGTTGAATTGGTATTTCTTCCATTTTATGATTCACTTTAAATAAAGAGTAAATAGCCGGTATTTAAATCTTTCTATATGTAACTACTAGAAAGATACACCACCAACCTCTAAATACGCCCGCCTACTTACTTTAAATTTTTCGGCTTCGCCGAACAGTGCACTAAAATCTAACCTCTATCTAGGTAAACTGAGTAACAGGAATTAGGCTCAATAATTTCTTGATAGAAATTACTCTTCGCAGAATTAATTTATATCCCAATCCCCCACCCAGACGAAACAAAACGTTTATATACTCCGCATATATAGGGTATCTATACTAAATATATACAGAGAAAAATGGTACAAGCAATGATTGAAATTCCTGATGAAGCAAACCATATTTTGAATATAGTAAAAGCAAGATATAATTTAAAGACTAAAAGCGAAGCAATCGCAAAGATAGTTATCGAATGTGGTGCTAATATAATTGAGCCAGAATTAAGACCCGAGTATTTAGAGAGATTACAGAAACTCGAAAGAGAGAAAGGAATAAGTTTTAAAAACATAGCTGAATTAAGGAAAATAGTTGGGGAGTAAGATGTATAATTATGAGGTGATTTCCCACTTGCAGAAGATTCTTAATAAACTTTCTAAAAAAGATAAATCTACTTATGAGCAAGTAATAAAGAAAATTGAAGAGATTCTAAATTCCTCAGATATTGAGCACTACAAAAATTTAAGATACAACTTAAGCGACAAAAAAAGAGTTCATGTAGGACATTTTGTTTTAGTCTTTTCTTTTATCAAACCAGAAAACAAAATAAAGTTTTTGGATTTTGACCATCATGATGTAATTTATAAGAAATAGACTGCTTCTTACGACTTCTAAACCAGAAAAATGCTCCTCTTACCCCAAGATCATTACTTCCCTCCTAACAAAACTTTTTAGAAAAAAGTTTTATCAAAAACTATTAATTATAACTCTCCCCGGTCTATAAACTGACAAATAAAAGAATTCTGACCTCACTAAGAAGAAAATACAGAACCTGAAAAATGTTCTCCAACAGATATTGCTGCTGGTACTGCTACTCCCCCAAAAACTCCTAGTCCAGCCATATTTTGTAGATATTGAATAGATGTTGCATCTTGGGAAGTTATGCAATATCCTAAAACTGCGCCACTTAAAAATCCAGCAACAACTCCATAAATCATCTTATGCCTTGAAACATGATTTATTACTCTGCCTATAAAAGATTTTCTTTCAAGTTCTGAAGACTTAAATTCTCGTGTTGCTTCCATTTAATTTTCATGTCTTTTTAGTATATAAATATTATTGTGATTTAATGAGTGCTCAACCTTCCCCTTCACAAGATATCTCTCCCTTTCCCCACCCTCAAACTAACAGCCCTATAATCAACCTCAATCAGAGAAATCTCAACACCCTCCCAAACCTCACTAATCCTGCTCTCATAACCTTCAGAAGCTCTGCTTAAAAAAATTATCTTATTCTCCTTTCCTTTTTTTAATTCCAATTCAACACTTGTTATTGCCCCATCAACCAGCTCTCCCTCAATCACATCTTTTAATTTAATCTCAATATCATTAAAAACAGCGCTTTCTCCAATCTTTAATTTAATTTCTTTTTCTGAATATTTATTATTCCCAATAAATAAAAGAATTCCAAAACAAATAATTAAAATTAATAAAATCATAATTATATAACTCAAGCGAGATTTATAAATCCCTCTTAAAAATTGTTCTTCTGCCATTTTCTCTTGCTCTCTCCTCTGCTTTCTTGATAATGTCAGAAAAGTAAACTGCACACTTCAGTGTGCAGACAGTTGTGAACAACTGTCCTTTTCTGAGCACATCAGAGTTCACTGAACTCTGACTGCCATCAAACTCTAACGAGTTTGAGGTCCAGAAAACCCAAAACAAACCGCACCT
>JAHIEM010000080.1 GCA_018901625.1 Nanobdellota archaeon | reverse complement strand
TGTGCCATTTTTCTTTATGTTTATCTCTTAATTTTATGGGTTTAAAAACCTTTTGTTTTTTAAAACTTGCAGAATTCAGAAAAATTCAAAACAAACAATATTATGTCACCGCTCGCAAGAAAAATCATAGAAAGATTTAAGAATACTCTCTTAATCGTGCCAGCAGGAGAAAACTCTCAAAATGAATAATGAACAATACGAGCCAGAACACAAATCAGGCAAGGGGCACTGGACAGCAAGTGATTTAGACAGCATTGCGGATATTCTCGCGGCAAGAGAAAAGATGATAGAATCAGTTGCCGCTCAGGGCCAAGCTGGACTAACAAGAGAACTATGTTCATCTTTGAGAAGAGATGCTCAGAGAAATTTCCAGGTTGCCCAGGAATGCAGAAATAGAGGTTATCATCTTATCGCTAAAGCTTTGGAATATCTAAAACAAAATCAAGGAAATATTCCTCAGGAAAAAGCAGAGAGAGCAAGAGAGGAATTTGAAGAAACAAGAATAAAAGTAGACGAAACTTTTGGAGGACATCAGCAATACCTACAAAACTATCTTCCGGATTTTATAACAGAGCAGACTAGAATTGCAGAAGAGAGGCAAAGAATTCTAGGAACATATGAAGATGCAGCCTAAATCTGAACTCAGAATTTTAATGCAAGAATTTATTGGTTCTCAGCCAAACCCTTTCTCTCTCTAATCTTTTTTATAGCTTCTATCTGCAGTTCTTTTGGCATCTGTTCAAATGATTGATCACTTAAACTAGACACGCCCCTACCCTCAGTTGCACTTCTCAAGTCAGAACTCCACCCAATCATCTCTGCAACAGGAATCTTTGCCTTGATAGTTGTCCCAGAATCTTCCTGTCTCACCTCTAATAACTGCCCTCTCTTTCCAGAAACTAACTTAGTCAGAGCAGACAAGAACTCAGTTGGAGCCTCAATTAAATATGTCTGGATAGGTTCAAATAATGTTCCCCCCCCAGATTTCATAGCAAGGTACAATGCATCTCTAACAGCAGGATAAACCTGCGCAGGCCCTCTGTGAATTGCATCTTCGTGCAGTTTAACATCTGAGAGAGAAACTTTCATCTTCATGCAAGGCTCCCTGGCAAGAGGTCCAGCATCAACAACCTGCTCAAACGCATCCAGTATAAGCTCAATAACTTCAGTCATATGAACCTCCCCCTTAGTTGTGTCTAAGAAAACATTTCCCTTGTAAACATCCCTGTACTGCCTTATCTCATCATTATCAACTCCCAAATCTCTAAGCTTCTTAATAAGATTCTCATCTCTCTTCTTGATTCTTCCCCCAGAAATATCTCCATTCTTTATTGCAAGATAAACTGACTCTTCTAAAGGTTCAACCTGTATGAAGAAATCATTATGCTTATTAGGAGATCTTCCTCCTTCAACAGCGCTCTTCTTAGGAGCAGTCTCTCTGAAAACAACAATCGGAGCACTTGTCTTGACATCAACTCCTTTCTCTGTCTTAATTCTATTCTCAATAATCTCCAAATGCAGCTCCCCCATTCCAGACATAAGATTTTCTCCAGTCTCTTCATTAATCTCTATTCTTACAGAAGGGTCTTCTTTTGCAACCTTTCTTAAAACCTCAATTAGTTTAGGCAAATCTGAAGGCTTCTTAACCTCAATAGCCTTAGTGATAACAGGCTCGAATATGTGTTTTAATTCTTCAAATGGCTGTTCGGGCTCAACAGTTACAGTTTCTCCAGCTTCCCCAGTAATTCCAGATATAGCAATAACATTCCCCGCCCCAATGCTCTCGAGTTGTTCTGGCTTGATTCCATTATAAATAAGCACCTGCTGTATTCTCTCTTTCTTTTTTGCAAGATTAAGATAAACTTCCTGCCCAGGAACAAATGTCCCGGAAAATAATCTCCCGGCTGCAATCTCTTTTCCAGATTTAGGTTCAATAACAATTCTAGTAATAACAAAAGCAGGCTTTCCTTGAGGATTGCATGTCATTAAATTCTTTCCAAACTCACTCTCAATATCTCCGTGCCATATCTTCGGAATTCTATACTTCTGAGCCTCTAAAGGCGAAGGCAAATGCTTGACTACCATATCCAAAAGCACCTCATACAATGGCGCGTTCTTCCAGCACCACTCTTTTCTCTCTTCCTCCTCTAGCGAGTACAGCTTTAAAATATCCTTAAATGAAATTCCCTTCTTTTTCATAAATGGAATTGACAGAGCCCAGTTATCACGAGCAGAGCCAAAAGCAACACTTCCATCATTAATATCAACAAGCCATTTATCCTTATACTCTTTCTCAGCAATCTTAGAAATTAAATCATTGAACTCGCGGAATATTTTCATAAATCTTTCCTGCATTCCCTCGGGCGTTAGCTTCAACTCTTTAATTAATCTATCAACCTTATTGATGAACAAAACCGGACGAACTCGCTCTCTCAGAGCTTGTTTCAATACAGTCTCAGTCTGGGGCATTATTCCCTCTGATGCGCACACAAGAACAATTGTTCCATCAATAGCTCTCATTGCCCTGGTGACATTCCCTCCAAAATCAACATGCCCCGGAGTGTCAATTAGGTTAACAAGAAACTCTTCATCTCCAAATTTGTGCACCATAGAAACATTTGCCGAGTCTACAGTTAACAATCTTTCTTGTTCATCAGAGTGCTGCCACGTCGCCATTCCTGCATCTAAATCTCCTGCATTTTTAGTAGCCATGTATCCAGAAGCAGCAAGAAGATTGTCAGTCAGCGCGGTGTTATGTATTATCATCCCCTCTGAGATAAAGTTATGATTCTCTGGAATAGTGAAGTCATAAACTACATCCTGGAAGCTTTCTTCTATTGACTTCACATCTATAAACGCAAGCTCTTCGCAGGTTTTGATTCCCAGATGTCTATTTATCATCATAACCTGATTGTTTATTTTAATAGTATCACAGACTGTACTTCCAGAAACTTTTTTCACTAGCGATTCTAGTTTTTCTGCCTTTTCTGCCATAAAAAAGCCAATATTTTTTTGAAAGTTTATTGCAGACATCCCAGAGATGCTTATTGTGTTGTCTACTTCTTTTATTGAAACTATTCCGAACCTTAAAAGTAACAAGTGCAAATCATCAATCATCTTGCTGCTTACAGAAGAAATTGTTACAGCTCTTCTTGAGTTTTCAACGCAACCATCTGTATCAAAATACCCTCTTAATAATCTGGCAACAAGCTTATTTTCAGATTTAAAGACAAAATCTGATATCCTTACATTATGAGATTTTTGTTTTAATGGATACCCAAATAGGCAATGCAAAACATATTCTAGGGTCATGTTAGTATGAACTTCCGGTGTCTTTTCCTTCCATTGAGTTTTAATTGGATTTATTCCAAGTTCTTTGCAGATATTAATTAATTTTTCTCCGAGTTCTTCTTTTCCAACAATAAACTTATTTCCAGAGCCATCACCTAAAAACAAGCCAGCAAGATAAAATAACTCTTCAAAATTCTGAGGCAGTTTCATCTTTAAAGAATTTTGCCCTCTTTGTTTTCCAGTTCTATAAAAAATTAACCCAATTTCATCATATGCTTTCTCCAAATCTGCCCCAAATAACTTGCATATACTAACAAAATCTTTTAGATTATATCTATTCTGCCAAATCCCATGATAGAATGACTTTGTTTTAACTGAAATTCCAATATTTTTCTTTAAGGTTTCAATTCCATGCTGGAGTATCTTTTTCTTTAGCAATTCATGGAATTCTGATTTAAGATGAATATAAAAATTCTCATTTGAAAGTCTTTCTAAAATTTCTTCCTTTATCTTTAAACTAGCATTTATTTCTAATTTTCTTGGGCAGACAATCCTATCCCCCAATTTAATGCCTTTTGCCTCAATCTCAGCAAATTCTCCGTCTTTAGAGATAAGGTACTTATGCTCGGGAGTTGTTTCAATACAGAACCCATTTCTAAGCTTTATTTTTATGGTCTTTCCTCCAACAAGCCTCCAGGCATGCTGGACTTCTTTTTTTTCAATTCTTCCGGTGTCTTTATTCAACGAGAATATCTCAACTTTTTTTCCTGGAGAAAAAACAGTGTGCTCTTCATTTTCCTGAACAAGATTCCCATTTTCAGAAACATCTTCAAATATCTCTCTCGCCGTCCTGATTCCTCCCTCTGCCATTAGAATTCTCGACTCGCCAGATATGCATTTTCCGTGATGTATATGCGCGCTTGTTGCTATGTTTCTGATATTTTTCTGATTAGAACAAATTCTTTTTATCTTCTCAAGTGATGTTTCTTTTTCTACCATCTGAAATTTGTAAAAATTTTAGAGACAGAAAATCTATAGATTTTCTGTATTTCAAATTCGCAAGAATTTGAATAAATTATCATGTGAAAAACGCTTTTTAAATCTTCTGAAAACTATCTTTACCTCGCGCTATCAGCCTGCTTCTCAGTTTCAACTCTTTTCTGGAATGCAAAACTCTCATTGCTTCCATTATTTGATAGAATAATCTCATTTGCAAGAGCCTCAGCCATTGTTGTCTTTTTTCCAAAAGCCTTGTCATAAGCCCCGTGGACAATATTTCTCAACGATAGGGCAACTCGCCTTATCGGAGATACATCAACTGCCTGTGGATACCTTGCTCCGCCATACTCAATAGTTGTAATCTCGTCTCTCGGAGTTGAATTCTCAACAGCCTTAACTAAAACCTGAATAGGATTCTGCCCGGTTTTTTCAGAAATTATTCTTAAAGCTTCTAAAACTATCTTTGTATTCTTGCCGTGTTTTCCTGAAGCCCAGCTAGTCATAACCTTATGCTTCTTCCCTCTATGCCCTGGAACACCAAGAAGATTAACAATCCTCTCAACAATATTCACCTTTGCCTTCCCAAACTTGTCAACATGCCTCCCGTGAGTCTTCAAAACAAGTTTCTCATCCAGGTTAATAACTCTCTTTAAACCCATATCCTCAACTTTAACTTCACTTGTCTCGTATAAATCAAATATTTTCATCTTAAGCTGCCCCTCTTGTCTCAAGATAAATTTCTTGAGTTTCTTGGGCATCTCGCCCAACAATTTCATATTTAATTTCTTGGGTTTCCGAATCTAAAACCGTTAATCTTGCAACACCATCCGAGGATTCCAAGATAGCCCACTCACTCCCCCGAGTGTTTATAACATTAATTAAATTGTCATACCTTCCATTATGCGATTGAACAAATCCGGGAGTCAATAATCCCTTTCCAGGAATTCCCGAAGCCATCAGAATTAATCCGCGATTCATTTTGCTCATCTTCTTCCCTTCTCTATCTTGCCCTTCCACAATAGGTGCAAAGGCTGGTCATTTACTTTCACAACTTTAAACCTGACTCCAGGAATATCTCCCTTGCTTCTTCCCTGCTTCCCCCCAATTCTCTCTATATGAACTTCATCATGCTCATCAACAAACTTTTGAGCTAAATTTCCAGGAATAAAAGCAGTAACAGTTCTTGAATTCTTAATCAACTGAACCTTGCAGCACTTTCTCATTGCAGAATTTGGCTGCTTCGCCTCTTTCTGAACTTTTTCCAGAACAATTCCCTTAGCCTGATTTTTTCCCTCTAACGGGTCAGATTTCTTGAATAAATTCAAAGTCCTCACTATGTATGGCCTGTCATGCCACCTGAACTTTCTCCTATTCTTTACTAATTTTCTCGCATTCATTAATCCCATTTTATTTCATAAAAGTTGAGTGTTTAAAAACCCTTCTAAATAATCTTAATCTCTTTCCCGAAATGCTCTTTCGCAACATTACTTAGCTCTTCAAGTCTTATCCTATTTCTCCCAATCAGAGCAGCCTTGCTCTGTTTTCCAGCATTGATTATAATCTCTCTTTCAGTTATTTCAATTGACTTG
>JAHIEM010000079.1 GCA_018901625.1 Nanobdellota archaeon | reverse complement strand
CTCTATATCAGTAAATGCAGACAAAGCTAATGAAATCTCAATACTCGTGCAAGAACTAGAAAGCAAAGGTTTAATATCTCAAGAATCCCGAGAAATTCAAACAGGAGAAGACAAAATGCCATCTGAAAACACTGAAATAAACGAGATAGATGACACCAAACATCTAAAAGAAGAATTAGAAGAGAAAGCGAGTCAGGTTAAAGAGGAAAATAAAGAGAGAGCAGAAGAGTGGAAAAAGCAGGAAGATAACATAGAGGTTGAAGAGAAAACCCCAAAAGAACTAGAAAAAGAAAGAGAAGATAAGAAGAAATCAGACGAATTCCCAGAAGTCGACATAGGGATTGATATTTTCTCTCAGCAGTAGGAAATATTCAATTCTGCACCTTCAGGGTGCTGCATTGTGCTGAAGTATGAAGCACGATTTTTGGAAACCTTTGAAAGGTTTACTGGGATTGATATTTTCTCTCAGCAGTAGGAAATATATCATTCTACTATCTCAGGTAGTTTTATGGCTTTATGCATAATTCTAAATTGTTACCACTACTAAGAGACACTGATAGAAAGGTTTAAATACCTAATAAACATAGGAAAAATAAGAAAAATGGCGAAAGAGAAAAAAACATCAGAATCAGGTTTAGAAGAGATTTGTAAAAGCCTTGGAATGGCAGATGAAGTTAGAGCTCAGTATAAAGATGTAGAAAATGATGCAGAAAAGGCAAAAGCCCTGTCTAAATTGCACGCAAGCCTCATACCTAGCAATCCAATAGACTATTCTAATACTCCTCCTCAAATAAGAGCGCAAAATGCCCAGTTATTGCAGACACTATCTCACAAAAGAGCACTTGAATATGTCAAGCCAAATCTTGGAACAATAGTCCAAAATGCAGAAGCTGACAGATTAGCATTTGCAGCAGCAATGTCAATTGAAAAACATGGTTCTAACAACTACAAAGATTTAGCAGAATTGCTCGCTCAGTATCAAGTTATCTGTTCAATAGAGCATGCCCCTAACAAAGAGCATGCGCAGAGAGGAATAGAAATGTTGCTTCCAGCCTTGATTGTTAACAGGATAAAAGGCACTGTTCCAGAAGATGAGTTAGGAATAATCGCAAAAATTGTAGCATCAGCCTCAAGATACGACCCAAAATACCAAGAAGATGTCCTGAAAGAAGGAATAGCAAAAGTCAAGAGTGATTTAGAAGGATATAACAGGAGAAAAGTAGAAGGATATCTTAGAGAGAAGTTTGAAGACAAAAACGATAATTACTTATCTTTCGCAGCAGCATTAGGAAAATATAAACCTAAAAAAGAAGAATAAATCTCCACACAAAACTTTTAGTCTTGAGAAGAGGAAACAAAAGATAGCAAGACTGAAAGTTTTCAGCAAGCTTTGTGGCATCAGACACCTTTATCTAACCCTTCCAAAAAGTTTTCATCTTCTGATGATAATTTAAGATACCAAGATGAAAACTTTTTTCATAAACTTCTTGTTGAATATGTCTAATAATTACATCCTCGAACAGATAATTTTTATTTCAGGTTACTTATATGCTTAATTGGTTTCCTTTAGCTTGTCCCACAGCAAGCTAGGGGGTATAATGATTAATAAACCAGCCAAGCAAGCAAGAAAACTCTAGCTGATAATCTTATTAACTAAATCTATCATCACCTTAACAAATTCCTCGCTTCTTCCTTGCCACATGTCAATCTCCTCACCCCTAACGTTACTAGCCTCGCCATGAATAATTTTTCTATGAAGAAGATATAAATCCCTATACCACAAAACATATTTCATGTCTAAAACCTTATTTTCAACAAAAGTCTCTCTCAGGAGTATTGCAACATGTTCAGGAGATGGAGGGCTTCGTTTAGCAGCCATTAGGGCAGCGTGTGCAGAATCCACCATTGCCCAGTATAACCCCTCAACTGTCCCGAGTTTTGCAGCCCTGCTCCTGGCAAGATGCTCAGGGGCCCTGTTCAGAGCAGTATAAATCGCTTCTGGAGTCGGCTTAATCTTTCCATCCTGCATCAAAATCTTAAGAGGAGTGAAAAATCCACCCATATCAATCAGAGGCTCGCCATATCTTAAAATATTTAAGACAACAGGGTCTCCTCTAGACAAATCCTGCCACCAGGTAGTTAGCTTAATAGTATTAATATGAAGTTCTTGCTTATAAGGATTGACTGAAACAACCTTCCCAAGTTCTTCCCTATACCATGCAACAAGCTCCTGGTCAAATTTCACACTAGCATCATCTAAAATTAAAATAATATCTATATCAGAAGTAGAAGTTGAAGTATTCTTAACTTGTGAACCAAATAAAACAACTGATTTAATCAGCTTGCCAAACTTTTTATAAACCTTAACAGCAAAATCCTGAGCAATCTCTTTTTCATCAACAAGTTTCAGTGTAGGAAACTTCTTAACATCAACAACATTCTTTTTCACCATCTTTTATTATTCACTCTTTTTGCTACTCTGTATTAATTAAAATTCCTCTATTTATAAACATTTTTAATTAGCCAGTTATCAACTCCCCCCCAATAACCTTGATTACCATTTAAGTTAA
Organism: Nanobdellota archaeon; assembly: GCA_018901625.1. Taxonomy (GTDB): domain Archaea; phylum Nanobdellota; class Nanobdellia; order Pacearchaeales; family GW2011-AR1; genus JAHIEM01. The sequence goes on along the minus strand of JAHIEM010000079.1, from coordinate 2,890 downwards.
CTTGAAATAGTCTCTATAAACTTTAAATTAGCAGTTAACTTAGTAATGTCAGAAAAATAAACTACAACCTTTATGTCAGAAATTCTCATTGATCTCAAAATTCTCTGAATTTTGATGACTGTCAAAATCTTTCGATTTTGAAGTATTTCTGAACACCCTAAAATTTCAGATAGAAATTTTTCGGGGTTGTAGAAGTTGCTTTGCAACTTCAGATTTTTCTGAGCATCCTAAAAACAATGCGCCACCACATGTCAGAATTCACTGAATTCTGAGCACTGTCAGAAACAAGAAGTGTTTCTGAAGCCCTAAAGGTTTTTGCCACGGCAAAAAATCGCCTGCTGGCGAGTGTGGTTTGATTGGCGCTTGTTTTTTTGATTTAATAGATTCACTCATTTTAATCCATAGGAGTCCCAGTTAGCCTGTTCTGCTTCCCAGGCATCTGCCCCCCGAGCTCCTGGGGCAGATTAGAAAAACCTCCCCCGTAAAGTGAGAAATGAGTCTCAGGCATATAAGCAGAAGGAAAAGCAAAATAATTTCCCTGCGTATTAGCTGCCTGATTCCAGTAAGGCTGATTCAACATAGGATAGAGTGGAGAGCCAAATGCCTCGAGAGTAGGAACTAGAGGAGGTGACTTAAAATGCTGCCACCACTGAAAAGCCTCAATAACTTTTTTGCCGCTAAACCCCTCTTTCCCAAGTTTTTCCATAATCTCTTTTGTAGGGACATTTCCCATCCCCATAGGAAGTTCTGTATGCTCCATCCCAAAATTATCTGATAAATGAACATGCTTTACAAATGGAGCAATTATCTCAGATTGTTTTATTATCTCCTTATCCTCATACCCGTATTTTTTCAGCATATTAATATGCCCAACATCCCAAGTAGCTCCTATTATCTTTTCTGCAGCCTCTTCTGCCTCTCCCTTCCCGTATCCCTCATCTACTGCTGCATTCACAAATTTCTTCCGCGATTTCACAATTAGCTCTTTCAAGTCTTCTGCTCTCGAAAGTCCGCCACCAGCCGGAGGATTTTCTATAGAAACAACAGGCGATTTATCTCCAAATTTCTTCCACGCATTAAGAGCAACATTTCCAAAAGTAGTGGAAGATTTATCCATCACAAATCCTTTCATAGGCTGGTATAGCTTAGGTGTTGTATCATTCAACGCTTTAAGCCCTTCCTGAATCATGCCTGCAAAATCAAGTATCTTACCTTTATCACTGTCTATACCTGCCTCAACTTGTTTTGTTACTTTGTTTGCAAATTCATTCAACCTCTGCTTATCCTTTTCATCAGCATCCTTATAAGCCATGTTATACATATCCTTTAATCCCCTATAGGCATCTTTAAGCGCTATACTTGCGTGATCTAAGCTTCTAAATTGAGACTCCAGTATCTTTTTTTCTTCATCAGGTATATTCTCATATAGCTTCGGGTTAGCTCTAAATTTCGCATACTCTTTTAAAACTCCCTCATCTCTTATATGATTTATCTCCTGCTCACCCCTCATTGCAGAAAAATTAATATTTCCTAAAATCTGGCTCCACTGGTCTTTGTTCATCCTGTCTAATTCTTCTTCAGGATTAAATGGCTTTTGTTTTCCGTGCTCATCAACTTCCCCAGGAAAAAATCTCTCAGTTGGTTTTAATGGATTTAACATCGCCCCTGTTCTTGGGTCAACTGCATAAAATTCTCTTGAAACCTGTTGTCTCTTTCCATCTTTATCTTTTTCCATAACTTTTGCTTCCATCTCAGGAAGAATAGCAGTTGAGTGAAATGTTACAGGAATATTCCCGCTAGAACTTAACTCGTGAGCTCTCTCAACTGCAATATTCATCTGCCTCTCAACATTCTGCCGATTAGCCTCACTCCATCCCTGTTTGTCATACCCAGAAGCTTCAACCTGGGGCCCGTGAAGAGTCATCTCACTCCCAGTCAGTTTTGAGAGCCTGTTAATCTCTTTAAACTGCTGTTTAGGAATAGAATCAAGCAAACCAGGATCAGAACCAGACAACTCCATAACTTTTGCCCCAGTATTAAGTTTATTAGAAACCTCCTGCAGCTGATTAGCTGTTCTCCCATCAGTAGTAAGAGCTAAGTTGCCTCCACCCATTCTATAACCTGTAAAAAAGTTCCCAGAATCAGGCTCCATAGTATACTTGCTCCCTGAATAAAAATGTTCGTATGCCATTTTAATCTCTTTTAATAATATATAATTTCCCTATTAATAAACATTACTAAAGAATGAGCTGTCAAATTAACGTCAGCTAATCGGTAGATTTTTAAGGTTGGAGATATCAAAAAAACAAAGGGTACCACACACTAAAGTGTGTGGTTTGTAAAGCCCTTTGTTTTTAGGATGCTCAGAAAAGGACAGTTGTTCACAACTGTCTGCAGCATAAATGCTGCAGTTTACTTTTCTGACATTACAATAATAATGGGAAATAGAATAGAAGCTTTTGTTGGAAATGTTAATTTACATTTAGTAACTACTCATGGCAAACCATTAGAAGTTGTCGGGACAGTTACACTAAACTTTGAATGTCCAAAGTGTTATGACAGAGTTGAGACGACACTTTGTTACCACGGAAAACATCCAGACGATACAGAAAGAAAATGTAAAGGTTGTGGAGAGCCTTATTCGGTAATAAATACCATTTCAATCACACCAGAAATAGGAGATAGGGGAGTTGTTGAGATTAATAGACAAATGAAACCAGTTTTGGATAAAATAAAAAAAGATTATTCACAATAATCAAAAAAACAATGCGCCACCACATGTCAGAATTCACTGAATTCTGAGCACTGTCAGAAACAAGAAGTGTTTCTGAAGCCCTACAGGTTTTTTGCTACGGCAAAAAATCGCCTGCTGGCGAGTGTGGTTTGATTG
>JAHIEM010000078.1 GCA_018901625.1 Nanobdellota archaeon | reverse complement strand
TTTATTTCAGTGTTTTCAGATGGCATTTTGTCTTCTCCTGTTTGAATTTCTCGGGATTCTTGAGATATTAAACCTTTGCTTTCTAGTTCTTGCACGAGTATTGAGATTTCATTAGCTTTGTCTGCATTTACTGATATAGAGTCTATTCCCTGGCTTACTAGGAACTCTGCCATTTTTCTATTGCTCCCTGCCTGGCCGCAGATGCTTGTTTCTACATTATATTTCTTACAAACCTGAATGACTGATGAGATTTGTGAGAGTACTGCTGGGTGAGTTTCATCATACAGATATTGGATATGCTCGTTTCCCCTGTCTATTGCCAGAGTGTACTGAGTTAAATCATTTGTTCCGAAACTGATGAATTCAATTCTTTGTTTGCATAGGTCTTCAATAATCTGGACTGCTGCAGGGGTTTCTATCATAACTCCTAGTTTTGCGTGCGTGAACTTTATATCCTCTAGTATCTTTTTAGTTTCTTGCACCTCTTGCACTGAAATTATCTGAGGCATCATTATCCCTATTCTTTTTTTACCTTCTTCAGCAACTCTTTTCAGAGCTAGCAGTTCTGCTCTTAGAATTTCTGGCTTTTTTAATGAGAACCTGATGCCATGAAACCCCAGCATTGGATTTAGCTCAACTTCTTTAGGAGCTCCCTGGAGATTTTTATATTCATCTGTCCTTATGTCTGATGTTCTAACCCAGACTTCCTCAAAATGATTTGCTATCTCTTTGATTCCTTTGAATATTATATTTTCATAATCTTTTAGCTTGTTCTCACGCCAGAAGTATAATGGGTGCTTACCTGACTCTGCAATTATCCCTTCTATTCTGGTTAGTCCCACATGGGTTATCTTGGTTTTTGCAGCTCTCTCTGCATAGTCTGGCAGGTCTACTATTACTTTTATATTGGTTTTTGTTTTTACTATCGGGAGAATTTCTGCTTCAACTTTCTCCTGTATTCCTTCGTAAATCTTCCCTGCAAACCCGTTTACTGTTACCTTCTGATTATCTTTTAATATTGAAGTTGCGCGGTCTGTTCCTATAACTGCGGGGATGCCCATCTCTCTGCTTATTATGGCTGCGTGACTCGTCAACCCGCCTTCATCAGTTATTATTGCTGCTGATTTCTGCATTGCAACAACCATGTCCGGGTTAGTCATCTTAGTTACTAGGACATCTCCTTTCTTTATTTTTTCAAGATCAGATTTTGTTTTTACTATTCTTACTGTTCCTGAGCCGATTCCTGGAGATGCTCCCACACCTGTTAGTATCTCTTTGCCTGAGATTTCTTGTTTACGCTGTTTGAGATTGAGAGTTGTTATTGGCCTGGTTTGAACTATGAATATTTCTCCAGAATCAATTGCGAATTCTATATCCTGTGGTTTTTTGTAGTGTTCTTCCAGCCTTATTGAATATTTTGCCAGTCTTAGAATTTCCTGTTCAGTTAGAACCTGGCTTTTTGATTTTTCTTCTGTCAGGTTTATAATTGTATTCTCTCCGCTAGAGTTTCTAGTTAGGGCTATCTTCTTGTTTTCTTTTCTTATGTCTTCTATTTTCATGTCTCTTGAGACTTCGTAATGGTCTGGGGAGATTCTTCCAGAGACTATTCCCTCTCCTAATCCATAAACTGCTTCTATCACAATATTATCATCATCTCCTACAGGGTTCTTTGAGAATATTACTCCTGATTTGTCAGAGTTAATCATCTTCATTATTATAACTGAGATTAGAACTTGTTCGTGCTTGAATCCTTTTTTTATTCTGTAATATATTGAACGCGCAGTGAATAAACTTGCCCAGCATTTTTTTACTGCTTCTATTACATTTGACTTGCCTTTTATGTTTAGGAATGTTTCTTGCTGTCCTGCAAAACTTGCTTCTGATGAGTCTTCTGCTGTTGCTGAGCTTCTTACTGCTACAAATATTGGTTCGTATGCTTTTTTCAGAATTGAGAGAGCTTCTGAACCTGCTTTTCCAATTGTTTCTACATCTAGATTAAGAGCCTCGTAGTTATCTGTTATCTCTTCTTCCAACTCTTTAGGCATTTCTGCGTCTATAATCCTTTTCTTTATTCTTGCACTTGCTTGTTCCAGCTCTGAGGTGTTGTCTACATCTGTTTTGTTCAGTATGTTATAGATTTCAGCATCTATGTCAGTATCCTGAAGAAATTCCTGGTATCCTGAGGTTAGAATGCAGAATCCTGGAGGGATTGGCAGTTTGAGCTTTGTCATCTCTCCTAAATTTGCTCCCTTGCCGCCTACTGTTTTTATGTCATCCTTGCCTAGCTCAGAAAACCATCTGATATGCTTATCTGCCTCTTTTTCTTTCATGTCTTTGCTAGATAAGTTTGATTAATAAATGTTTTCTTATCTTTTTGTTAGCTTCTTGCTAGAGTTTTGTAAGTCTTCCACTCATATTCTAAGAATTTTTTAGTTTCATCTCATCTTCCTGAATCTGTAGAGAATTCCAAGAAATTCATTTTTTAATTGATCTATATTTTCAAAATGCATGTTCTTTGCGCATATTTCTTCTAAGATTATTTCCTTACAATCTATTAATTCGAAACCTGATTTACGCATAATCTGAAGATATTCTGATAGCGGATGGTGGTATTCGTCAGTTATGTATCCTTGAATTAGCTGGGCTTTATTCCCCTTAACTTTTGAAATATAGGTGAATCTTGGGTGAACATTAGAGATAAAGACTTCTGTTCCTATTTTGCTGGCTTTTTCAATAACTTTCAGAGGTTTTTTGAGGTTTTTTACATGGTCGTGGACAAGCATAGAGAGAATTATGTCGTACTTTTTTCTTGGTTTGAATTTAATTACATCTGAGTTGATAAATTCTATCTTGAGATTCTCATTTCCTGCTTTTTCTATTGCTTTATTGAGCATGGCACTGCTGAAATCAACTGCAGTTAGACTATTTTTTCTGGCTAGGGGAATAGAGTATCTTCCTGTCCCGCATCCTAAATCTAGAATTTCTTTGTTCTTGAAGCTGAATAGTTCTTTTGTTATTTGTTCTTCAAGAAACATTGTAAGATTTCTCTCTGAATCATAGGTTCTTGCCCAGATTTCATAGAGTTGTTTTTGTGAGATTTTTTTTACTTCCATTTTAATAACTTATAATAAAATCTGTATTTTCCTCCTCTTGAATATTTTATTTTTTTCATAAACTGACTCATTTTACTATTCTCTTCTTTTGCAAGCAATTCAATTAGGTAATATCCTTCTTTTCTAGCAATTCCTTCAAGGTGATTAAAAAGCTTTGTTGCAATTCCTTTTCTTTGGTAATTTTTATCAACTGCTATGTAAAAAAGATAAATGAACTTGGCAGTTTTGAAGAATTGTGCCACCATAACTGCTGCAATCTTCTTGTCCTCTTCATACACATAGACTCTATGAATATTATCTGTAAGAAACTGTTTAATATCTTCTTTTGCAGCTTTATCTGCCTCGCTTCCTCTTAGATTAGGATCGCTGTTTAATAGTTCTTGAATTATCTTTGCATCTTTCCGTGTTGCTTTTCTTATTTTCATTCTTTCAAATACCCCCCTCTTTGCAGGTTCCAGAGCTTTCTGTACTCGCCTGGCTTGTTTATCAGCTGGCAGTGCTTGCCTTCCTGGATTATTTTTCCATCTTTCATAACTATTATCCTGTCTGCGTGCATAATTGTTGATAGCCTATGAGCTATGATTATGCTGGTTCTCCCTTCCATCAGTTTTCTTAAATCCTGCTGGATTTCGTGCTCTGTTTCTGAGTCTAGCGCAGATGTTGCTTCATCTAACACAAGTATCTTCTTATTCGCTAAGATAGCTCGGGCTATACTTACTCTTTGTTTTTCTCCTCCAGATAATTTTATTCCCCTCTCTCCAACAATTGTGTTCTCTTTGTTAGGAAATTTCTCAATAATCTTGTCTAGCTGGGCGAATCTTATTGCTTTTAGCACTTCTTCCCTAGATGCTCTTGGATTTGAGAATGCTATGTTGTCATAGACAGTTGCGTCAAATAGAATACATTCTTGCGGAACTACTGACATCTCGCTTCTTAGTGATTCTTGTTTTATGTTTCTGATATCCTGCCCGTCAACTAGGATTGCGCCAGAATTAACATCATACATTCTGTACAGCAGTTTGACTAGGGTTGTTTTTCCTGAGCCTGAATGCCCTACCAGGGCTATTTTCTCATTTTTCTTTATTTTAAGATTCAGATTCTGGAATATCTTTCTTGCTCCATAGTTGAAGTTTACGCAATTAAAATCAACTTCTCCTTTTTCTATTCTAACTGCTGCAGCATTTTCTTTATCTTTAATATCCTGCTCTATTTTTGCGTACTGAAATAAAGATTCAAAATCAGCCATAACTCTGAATAACTCGCGCATTCCATGAGTAAATGAGTATAGCGGACCCATGAGATTCAGGAAGATTGTGTAGATAAATACTAAGCTTCCTAAAGTCATTCCTCCTGCCATGAACTTTGTTATGGAGAAGAACAGCAAGAATAGTGTTCCTAATCCTAAGATTATTCTCTGCCCAGAATCAGCCCATCTGAAGTAGTCCCAGTTTTTTAGATACCTTCTTCTAGTGTTTTCTGTCAGTTTTTGGAATCTTCCTTTAATCATCTGTTCTTTTCCAAAATACTTTATGGAGTCTACATTTGTGAAAATGTCTCCTATGTTTGCTTTTTCGGTGTCTTCTGCATCATTTGCTGTTACACTGCTCGGTCTCTGAATCTGCTGGCTGATGTAGTTATAGACTAGGAAAACGATAATTGTTATGAAAATAACCAGCGCTGAGACCCAGTCTATGAATGCGAGAGAGATGCTTGCTATTATTATCTGGAATATTAAAGGAGCAAAGCTGAATATCATTGTGTCTGTCATTCTTTCTATTGCTCTTCCGCCTCTTGATAGCCTGGAAATCATGCTTCCTGTTTTATGTGATACGTGGAATGAGTGAGACAAACTTACTAAATGATTGAAGAATTTTGTTTTTAGGTCTTGAATAAGATGCCCGTCTAGCCTGTTAATCATATGGATATGCAGCCACTGCATAAGCGCTCTTGAGATGAATACTAAGATGAAGACTGCTCCAAGAACAATCATAAAGTTAAGGAATGTGTTTAGGATAATGCTTCCTGCTTCAAGATCTGTTCCTTTATCAATTAGCATCTTGAACATGAATTTCTCAGCTACAGATGCTGATTCCATTAGCAAGACTAGGATAAGCACTGCTATGAAGAGCCATATGTACTTTCTTAATAGACTCCAGTATATTTTCAAGTCAAACTTGAAGTCTATATCTTCTTTCTTCTTTCTTGCCATGTTGATTTCTGTTTTAATTGTCATAGGACATAGATGCAGTTAGTTTTGCCCTCTTTTCAAAACTTAGTGAAATCGGAATTATAAATCTATTGATAATTGATATAACTAGTTAAGAACTCCAGAAATCTTCATTGATATTCAGACTTCTGATAGTGCTCAAGAACCATATATAGAAGATAGTTCTTGACATCAAGGGAAACTATGAACACTAGCTAGGAGCCGAAGCCCGGGATATACTTCCTGGCTAATAGTTATCTATGTCCCATAACTAAAATAGTAAATAGGGGTTTAAATATTTTACTGTTTGCGAGAAATATTTTGTGTTAATCTGGTTTCAGAAGGTTTATATATTCCTGTGACTTGTATTAATATCCGGCTTTAACATACAGAGAATCAAATTCTCTGTCTCTCTCGCTTATGAGGTAAGCTCAAGATGACTGACATAGATGAATTATTTTTGGGATGTGAAGTTGGAAGGAAGAAGTGCGCTGTTTCTAGTGATGAAGATGACGAGGAAGATGTTTCTTTGCTGTTAGATCACGAGGATTAGCTTACGATTGAGTATCTGTTGTCACTTTTAAATAACACTAATTAGAAAGCTTTAAATATCCTACTTTTTGCTACCTTATGCTATGAAAACTAAAATAATACTTCTAGAGAGAATATTACCGATTGAGTCTTCTCTTAGATGGAGAAGGGTGCAAGATTTGTATACTTTTTGGGATGAAAAAAAGAATGCGCCTTTGATAGCAGTTCCTTCTGGTTCTAATTATTTAATTGCAGACGGACACAATAGAGCCGCAGTTTTATTTTTAAGAGGCAAAGATAGTGTTCAGGCGCGAGTTCTGGAGACAGATGAGGATATTTCTAAATGTTCTGACGGGGCATTGTACAAGGATGGCTGGGATGAGGGCATATGCACTCTTGATGGTTTTTTAGGAAGATATCTTTCTGAATGGAGACCTGCCTGTGTTAGCAAGGGGATATATTCATTTAGAGATTTAATGTCAGAAAAAAATGTTTCTGTATTTGTGAGGGGATGGTTTCAGAGAGTAATGGGGGATCGGGACAAAAGATGAAGAAGAAAATCAGCATAAGCATTGATGAGGAAGCTGTATCTCGGCTTGATGAATATGTGGAGAACGGGCAGTTTAGAAACAAAAGCCATGTGATTGAGTTTGCGCTAAATAAATTTATGAATGAGAGAAAATGACACAATTAACTGATATAATGGATATTCAGGATTTAGATATTCGGAGTTTGCAGGAAGTTGCAAGCGAGGGACGTAGAAAGACACAGTATGGAAAATACTTGGAATTTGAAAAAAGTATTATTGATAAGGGGGTAGCACCTAGTTTTTCTGCTTATTTACTTTATGAACATCAGTTTAATGGAAAAAATATTGCCGAGTTAGCAGAAGATATAGGTGTTGAAGCAGGGAGTGTTAGATACTTGATGAGAAAAATGAAAATTCCAAGAAGGAATAATTCTGAATCTAGAACTGGAAAGAGTCTCTCGCAGCAGCATAGGGTAGCTCTTAGCAAGGCTTTGAAAGGAAAAGTTCTTTCAGATGAAACTAGAAGAAAGATATCTGAAGCATTATCAGGGCATAATCATCCTAATTATGGAAGATTTCTTTCAGAAGAGCATAGAAAAGCGATAAGACATGGCATGATTGGCAAATCTCCCTGGGATGGAAAACATCTTTCAGAAGAAACTAAACTAAAAATATCTAGAACGCTATTTAATAATCCAAATAAGAGATACAATGCTCGCAGAGGAGGACTAGTAGGCGGATTGAAGAAAATGGAGAAGACTAAACTAAATTCTTATTATGTGGAGAGTAGATTTTATGCATTTTCACAGCAAGAAGGGGCTGTTGCCCTATTGCTAGAAAAATATGTTCCCAATTATGTTGCTAGAGATGGGATTAGTTGCCAAATTAGAGACAGGGGAATCAAAAAGGGTGGAATTGACTTTCTTGTAAATGGAGAATTCTTCGAGTGGCATCCTATTCAATTATGCTCGGGGGGCAGAGGAGACATTCCTAAAGAAGAGCTAGACTCCTATAAAAAAATAGCATCTCAGATTCCAGAAGCAGAACTTGAAGAGTTTGTTAGGGATTACGCTCAAGTTTTAGCAGTCAATTACAGAAACAAGAGGCAGGAAGCTGTTGATAATTCAGGATATTCTGGAGCAAGTTTATCTCTTGCAACAGCTGTTAGGGAGTTGTATGATTTTATTGCGGGGCATGGTGGTAACTTGCCTGCTTTTGATGACTTTAAAAGAGAGTTTAATAGAGAAGTGAAATATGTTAAGGGTTTTAAAGTTGAGAAACAAGAAAAACCAGCCGAACTTGCTGAGGTGGGAAAATGAGCCAAAACGAGATAATGACACCTGAAGAAGCGCAGATTGTCAGCTGGGCTGATAACTGGGGATATAGGGTTCCTGCTAGAAAAGTGCTGCAGACTAACAGGAGAATTGATGAAACAAGCCCGTTGTATGAAAGAACAATACAATTTCCTTTTGCTCCAACTTCTTTAGTTAGATACGGGTTTTTTGCTGGTGTTGGTGTTTTGCAGTCTCCTGAATTGTTCCAGAGAGTTATTAATAGCAAGAGTTATGTTTCTCAGTTAGATTTATTTGTATGTTCTAGAGTTCCGGTAACTGAATGCTGTCTTGAGTTAGCAATTGAACAAAAATCTAGTCATAATATTTTTATAATGATTGAGCCTGACGAACTTGTTATTAAACTTGGCGGGAGAGGAAGATTCACTGTGCCTAAGAATGGAGCAACTTGCGGAGTGATTTCACAACTTTTAAAACAGCTTGAAGAGCTGTCGGGGGGAGCAAGATAAAATGGAATTTATGAATTTATCAGACAAGCCGCTTAGATTTGGGGGAAGCAAAGAAGGATTACTGAAAATGATAGTCTTGCCTGATTACTCGCCTGGAAGAGAAGGGTTGCCTGTGGGGGTTGTTGGTGTTTATGATAGAATGAGTCATGAAGTCCAGGCAGATTATCTTGGGCCGGATATTGGATGTGGGATGACACTTGCTAAGTTTGAAAGGCCTTTGGAAGGCTTAGAGTATTTGACTCATAATGCTGCTTCTAGACTAAAATCTTCTAGTTCTGAGCTTAGAAGTCTTGGTGGAGGGAATCATTTTATTACTTTTTATGAAGCTGTAAAGATTGCTGAAGATAGCGAGGTAGGTCTTCAAGCGGAGGATAACCTTGTTCTGGTTCATAGCGGGAGTGGGGAATTAGGAAGACAGGTTTATGCGCATGGTGTTTCTGGAGGGAGATTTATGGGGGTTTATGATAGACTTATTGGTTTTGGGTTACAAAACAGGAAAAATATTCTAGATCTTATTCAGAGCATGGCTAAGAACAGAATGGAGATTGTTTCTAATCATCCTCATAATACTGTAGAATTAGATGATGAACAAGTAACTTATAGAAAAGGCGCAATTAAATTACTGCCTGGTGAGATAACTGTGATTCCTTCTTCAATGGGCGGAGATGCTTTAATTGTTAGAGCTAAACCACAGATTGTTGAATTAGAGAATTCTATGTGCCACGGTACTGGAAGAAAGATTTCAAGAAGCTCTGCTAAGAGCAGAGATTTTGATTTTACTGATTTAAGAAAGAGAGTTTTCATTCCGAGTTTTATTAGAGATAAAAACATCCAATCTGAGCATCCAGACTGCTATAGAAAAATTGAAGAAGTTTATCCGGCTATCAGGCAATATCTAGACTTGATTGGCGTATTGTCTCCGAGATCTTTTCTTTGCAGCTGACTTTCTTCCTTCTTCATATTCTTTTTCTAGAATAACTGTTTTCGGAATTCCTATCTCGGGATAGACTGGACTTCCTAGTTCATCAATTGAATAAACTTTTGATGGAATTCTTTTTATTCTCTCTCCAGAATCATCAATTCCTGCCTGATTTATTATTCTCTCATCTGAAGGATCTCGGCTTACGAGCAAGTGTTTTGTTATCCCCTTTTTCTTGCCTCTTCCAGATATTTCTATGTGAAGTATCCTTCTGTAAGGAACATTTGCATTTCCATTCTCATAATCATCCTCTTTTCTTTTGTATACCCCTGTTGAAAGGTGGAGTGTTGCTTCGTTTACTCTGTGTTCAGCGATATACCCTCTTTTATTCAATTCTTTAACTACTCCCGGAACTTCTCCTAGAGCAATCCAAGCATCTCCTTCATGAGAAAGCAGCTCCTTGACCCTCTTTGAATAGTAAGATTTGTCAAATCTTTTCATATTTCTTTCTTGATATCTTCTCAGGCTTTTTTGGTATGCTTCTCTTTCGCCTTCTGACAATTGCCCATATTTCTCTCTTTGTTTAGAAGTCATCATTGAGTGCAGTCTCCCTTCTAAGTTTTCAGTCAGAACTAGAATCATCCCGGCAATGAAGATTAAAACTGTCAGAATATTCAGACCCGGGCTTGAGCTTACTCCTATCACTCCCCCAGTAATTGTATTTGTCCAGCCTATTGCTCCTGAAATTAAGATTAAAACTATGCCGATTCCTCTTTTAAGATTCATTCTTTCTTAAGAAGAAACAGATTAATAAATCTTGCTGAGAAAGAAGATTATTTAACCTAGTCTCCAAGAAGTCCATATCCTGGACTTTAGAAGTTAGGTTATGGATGAATTGGAATAGAAAGGTATATAAAGGATAGTATTATAGTTATAATATGAAAATAACTAAAAAAGTAGTAAAAATAGCTCAAAGTTTAGGAGTTATAATCGATAAGCCGATATTACAAAAAATGAAAATAAAAGAAGGAGATTATGTTGAGATAGACATAAAAAAATATAATGATAACATATAAATTCAGATTGTATCCAAAGAAAGCAGAAGTAGAAAAGTTAGAAATTGCTAAAGAAGTTTGCAGACAAACTTACAATTATCTTCTTGCCGAACTGAATGAAGGATATACAAAGAACGAAATACAAAATTTCTTATTAGATTTGAAAGTTGTAAATCCTCAAATGGATAATGTTCATTCAAAAGTTTTACAGATGGAAAATCAAAGATTATTTGGCAATCTATCATCACTTTCACAACGAAAAAAGCAGGGGCATAAAGTTGGTAGACTAAGATTCAAAGGTAAAAATTGGTTTAAGACTTTCACTTACAATCAATCTGGATTTTCTCTCACGCATTTGAAAGCAAAGAAAGGGATATTATGGCTTTCAAAAATTGGCGAGATTCCAATCAAACTGCATAGGCAAGTTGAAGGAAACATAAAGAGCATTACAATAAAGAAATCTCTTGGAAGATGGTATGCTTCTGTTGTTACTGACAATGTAATTAAAAGAGTTTGTGGAATTGGAGAGATTGGCATTGATGTTGGAATAGAAAATTATATTTATGACAGCGATGGAAATGCTTATGAAAATCCAAAACATTTTGACAATTATCATCAAGAATTAAAAATTGCACAGCAATCTTTATCAAAGAAAGAGAAAAGAAGCAATAGCAGAATAAAAGCAAGAATAAAAGTTGCTAAAATTCACGAAAGAATAGCAAATGCAAGAGATGATTTTATACATAAATTATCAACAAAGCTAATCAAAGAAAATAAATTTATTGCCATTGAAAAACTGAATATAAAGAATCTAATAGGAATTTCTTATAATGCTAAAAATATCGCAGATGCGAGCTGGGGCAAACTCTCTATGTATCTACACTACAAGGCTGAAAACGCTGGTTGTGTAGTTCAAGATGTAGACCCTGCTTACACTACGAGGGATTGTAATTTCTGCGGGCATAGAAACAGAAAGCTATTCTTATGGCAAAGGCAATTTTGCTGTGAGAAATGCAATGGAGAACTTCCAAGAGATTACAATTCTGCAATAAATATCTTGGCTAGAGGCAAGGAACTTGCCTCGCTGGAGAAAGCTTCCAATACTGGACAATTAGTTCAGCAAGAAGCATCTATGAAAGCAGAAGCCACAACCTCAACATGAAAATGTTAGGTTATGGTAGTTCACATGATTGAACCATATTTTAATTATGGCAAGAAGTTGGGACTTTTGGGATGTTGTATTGTTAATTGGAGCTTTGCTTATATTGTTTTGGGCTTTGCTGAAAGCGCTTGGAATTATTCATTCTGCAATCTGGGTTGAAATGCTGCCTTACTTTGGTGCTGGCTTGTCTCTAATTGGCGCGGCTTACAAGCTTGGGAAAATAAAGAATGGAATAGATGTGACTGAAAGGAAGGTTGACAGGCTTTTGCATATTGAAGAGAGATTCAGGAATGTTGAAACTGAACATTCTTTGGCTATGAATGGAAAGTTGAAAATCAGGCATTAATAAAACTTACTTAAATTTCTCTCCAAGATACCAGATACATTTATCACATCTGCTTATGTCAAGGCACCATAATTGCAGAGAGTGTATCTCGCAAACATATATTCTTTGCTCACTAATTGTTTCTCCTGTTCGCATATCTTTTGAGCAATAGGCGCTGATTTCATCTTTTCTTAAATATGGGCATCTGCTTCTTTCTTCAGTATTTCTGAATAATTTCTCAATTAGTTCTCTTGCTCTTGCTTCTATTGAGATAAATGCTACCATTGTTTTTGGATTATTTAGCAGTATAAAAACTTATTGAAAAAGAAAAAACTGATTAAACGTGTTTACTAACTGCTCTTAATAATTAATTGTTCGTGCAGGTAGTTTATAACTTCATTCGTCAGTAAGTTTGTGGAAGAGTTTGTTGAATTATAATTAACTCTTGGCTATTTTCCACATCAGCTCAAAATAGATTCTATGTCCTTCTGAGATTTCTTTATTCTTGATGACAATTGCCAATGGGGTTTGAGCCCAGAGAATTATGGCAACTTTATCTTGGTAAATATTAACTGAAACTGGGTTTGAGTATTTTTCTGGGAGATATCTTATCTCTGCTAAAGGAATTCGCTTGATATCTTTGCTGTGGGAGATTATTCTTGCGTGAATCTTCTTTTCTTTTCTTGCTTTGTCATACCATTTGAAATAGAATTGAAGAACTTCATAGGCTTTGGGACTGGCTCCAAGGATTAATATTTCCTTAGAGTTTAGCTGGTCTTCGAATACAGTTTTTAATCCTTCTTTTCCTTTGTAGAAATTTGTTTCTTCTTTTTCTTTAGTACTTGAAAATTTCTGTGACAATTGGGAGATGAATGGGGCAAGTATATCTTGCTTTTCTCTGAGTATGTCTATGATTCTTTCTGGATTGCTAGCTTGGAATAATCTTCTGTTATTTTTCAAGATATATCCCACTAGACCTTTTTTAATTAACATTTCACAAGTATCATAAACTGTTCTTCTGTGCATTCCTGTTTTTCTTGATATCTGGCCTGCTAAACTAGGGCCTAGGTCTATTAGTGCAAGATAAACTCTGCTCTCGTTTTCAGTTAAACCAGCTTGTTTTAGTTCTGAGTTGTTCATGCTCTTTCTAGTTATCTCGCGTTTTTAAATCTTGCTAATGTGGTGAGAATTATCACCTCATAAAGTTATATGCACTTTGGAACATAAATTATTATTAAACTTGAACAATAAGATAATGGGATGAGCAGAAAATCATTTTTTGAGGAGAGAACTGTGGCTGAAATGCAGGATATGAATCATAGCGAGGCTTACAGGCAAAGAGGACTGGTTGAAAGAATAGATGGATTGCAGGAAGATGAGGGGCTGATAGTTCGAGCTCAGATTATTCCGGGAAGGTTCTTTTTGTATCCTCGTGTTAAAACTGCTGAAGATGCTTCAAGAATGTGGCTAAAATACGGAGATACAATCAAACTGCACTATCCAGAAACTAGGAGGGATTCAGATTCTTCTCCGCTGACTCCCCTGCAAGTCAGAGCGGCTGAACTTGCTAAACTCTCGGGGATGAAAGAAGAGGAGATTAATTTTCTTGGATTAAGTTCAAGACCGGAATTTGGGGACAGGACTGTGAGGGAGTTTCCTTTTGTTTACTCGCCTATTGGGCTGAGGATATTTGCATACGCTGAAAAACAAGCCGGAGGAATTGATGTGAATGTAAAATATAGGGATTCTGCAAGAGCGGTAAGTGATGGAGTTGAGGTTGTTGTGGGTGTTCCTTCAAGATCAAGAAGAAAAGCAAGATATGAGTATAAATTAATGCATGTTCCTGTAATAAGGAATCCTAATAATCTTGCAGCAGTTCAGCTTCTTAGACCTCAGGTGATTGTTGATGAGTGCGGAGAACCAGTTGAGGGGAGGACTAAACATGACTTGTGGCGAATGAGATACGGCGGGGAACAAAGTGAAGAAGGAAAATTTATTGTTTATCAGCCGCAGGATGTTGCAGCTTATATTGCAATTATAAAAAAGGAGAGTGAGAGTCATAATCTCAATCCTCTTGTAATGAATCCCTTCCCGATATTTTCGAGAAGAGGAGCGATGATTGATAAAAAGCTTATGAACAATGTTCTTATTTTTGATAAGACTCTTTCGAGCAAGAGCAAGCTTAGAAAGCCTCATTTAGCTGAAAGATGCGTTCTTCTTGCAAGAGCAATCGGGGTTTTTGGACACGACGAGATTGCTTACTGGGATCCTGCTCGAGATGGAAAACTTAGAGATTATGACTGGAAGGTTAGCTAATCATTTGGGCATGTATCTTTTTACAGCCTCTTCTATCTTTGGACCTAAATCTAATCCGCAGGAATCCAGGGCGCGTTTTATTCCTTTGTAAACTGCTTCTTCACTTGAGTCTCCGTGCCCCTTTGAGATTATTCCCCTGTATCCGAGGAGGAGAGCAGCATTATACTTTGTAGGGTTGTAACTCTCGATTACTCTCCTGACTAGGGGGTTTCTTCTTAAAACTAGTGCTGCTGGAGTGCATGCTAATTTTTCTAATAGTCTTAAATTCTTGGCAATGTCTTTTACTATTGTTTTGGCAGTGTAGATTATTTCTTCTCCGAGTTTTAGCAGTTGATTTCCTGTGTGGCCATCAGAGAGGGCGATATCTACTTGCCCCCGCATTGCGTGTTTTTGCTCTATTTTTCCTGCATATTCTAGAAACCCTTCAAGATTTCTTGCCTTGCTTTTGAACAGCTCGTCTGTTCTTAAAACCCAGTCACTCCCTTTATGCTCTTCCTGCCCGACTGTCAGCAGTCCTAGCTTTGGAACCAGAACTTCTTGCGTCCTTGCATATACTGTTGCGATTATTCCCTGGCAGTAAATCTCTTCTGCAAATTCTTCTATTGCAGTTCTGTATAACTTTCCATCCTGCTGATTTTGATTCATGCTTGTTGCTCCAATATCTGTAAGAAAGAAAACACCTTCAGGATAGACTGGAATTGGAGTTAGAAGTGTTGGTTTTATTACTCCCGTTATTCTTCTTAGTCCTATTGCCTCTTTTCCGACATTAGCAGTGTTTCCAATTGTGAAGATTCCTTCAATATTTCCTGCTCTCGCTTCTCTAACAAGATTATTTAAGCTAGAGCCGGGCATGTGGCAGTGTATCTTTTCTCCTCTGGAAATGTACGCTGTAGAAGGGATTATTCTCACGTTTTTTGGGATTCTTTTTCCGAGTGCATCCAAAACTTTTTCTCTATTCCCAGCAACAACTAGTTCTGCGAGGGGATAGTCTTCTGATATTCTTGATACAGCAGATATTATCTTTCTAGTTGGTATGTCATTTTCAACAAAGTCTCCATTATCAGCATCAATTCCAATCTTTAGTGTTTTTGCCATTTCAGCAGTTTATCACAGAAAATTTAAATATTATCGCAGTTGAGAATTATTCTTGCTTTATTTTTTCTGTTTGTATTCTTGTTTTGCACGGGAGTTTTGCTTTTATCTTGCTTATTGCTTTTCTTGTAACCTGAACTGCTTTTTCAGAGTTTACTGCTATAACAAATATTGTTTGGTTGGGCTTTACAAGTGCTGCTCTCCCGATAGTTGTCCCGAATGATTGAGTCATGCCTGTCTGCATTCTGTCTGCTCCTGCTCCTGTTAACATTCTGTTTTCTCTTAAAATATGGTGGGGATAGACCTTAACACCAAAGTAGTACTGATTTGGAAAAGCAACTTCCAGCTCCTTGTGGATGCTCTGTCTTGCAGCTTCGATTGCATTGTCTCGCATCTGGACATTTTCTGTTGACATTAGGCTGATTATTATTGAGAATTTTCCTTGATTGTATGCTGAGATATTTCCCATCTGGAGCTTGACTACTTTTTGAGGAGGGACTGTTTTTATGTAGCTCTTGCTCTTTTTGCTTGATTTTCTTGTATACGGGCGCGCTGAGAATTTTGAGTATGAAGATGCTTTTCTTAGTGCCATTTTAATTAAATCCTCCCATTGATAATGTTTCAGTTATTTTAACCAATTGAGTAAGAATATTTTCTTGATATTTTTCTTGATATAAATCTCTGGGAATTTCATATCTCCTGTCTGGTTTATAATATTCTGGATGAATACTCCTCCTTTTGAGTGAGACATTGAAATCTCTTTCAACCTGAGCACGAATTGTAGATCTTGATTTAGTTAATCTCATTATTCTTTTCCTCCTAGGCTGACTTCTGTTCCGATTGATTGTCCTGGCAGGCCTTTTTCGAAGATTGCTCTGACTAACCCGGAATTACCGTGGCTATCTGAGATTTTTCCTCTTATTGTCTTTCCTGCAGGAGACTTCCATTCTACTTCTTTTCCAGCTAGTTTCTTTGCCTCTTCTTTAGTCTTAAGGCCAAAGTCTAGTAAGAAGTGTCTCTCGTGTATTGTGTGCCTTCCCCTTCTAAACTGTATAACTTTGCCTTGTATCATTCTTAAGTGTTATAAAAGTAGGTTTAAAAACCTTATTCTTTAGTTTCAGAGATTTTTTGTGTACTCTTGGAATGCTTTAACTGCATTATTCAGGGCTTCTTTTCCATCAGGGAGCATTAGAATTAATCCAGAATCCATTATTCTAACGAGCCCTTCTTCTTGAGATGCAACTGCTGATTCCAACATATCTGCGCTTAAACTTTGTTGATTGACATCTTGTCTTTCATCTAAGGCAGATAAAAGCCTTAGTTTTCTTGATGCTTCTTCATATCTTTGTTCATAGCCCATTTTATTGAGGGTAGTCCTCTGCTAGGTTTCTCGCTTCCTGAATTAAATTTACGCCTTGCTGCATTAAATCAGCTAATTGATTTAGCTTGTCTGTTTGGGGTGTGCAAGATTCTGTTTCATATCTTCCATCTCTTCTTCTCTGAATCAGGCACATTTCTTCTAGTTCTCCAAGAAGAGTTTGTTCTTCAGAATTTCCTTCTTGAGGTCTATATCTTCTAGACTGCCTTATCTGTACATAAAGCTGGAGAAGTTTTTTGTCTTTGTCTTGAACCATAAATTAAACTTGTATATTGTGTTTTTAAGCATTTGTGTATAGAAGAATATGCTTATAGAATGATTTCGAAGCTTCGGAAATTCTCACTGAATTCGAATTTTTGACAGCTATTGAGATTATAAAATAATCTCAAAGTCGCCTATCTTTTTCCTGACTATTTCAAGAACTTTTGCAGATGTCTTAACTTCAAGATTGTTTTCTTGTTTTGCAAGCGCGTTTGTAAGCTCTTCAGGAGATGACTTTTCTATTTTTTCTGAGACTTTTTGAACTTGTCCCTGGTCAATTAGGAATGCATCTTTGCCTGCAAGCACTAATTCATAGGTTTTATCTTTGGTTTTTAGTCTCAATCTTGATTTTTGAATAGTGGCTAGGTCGCATCTCTGTGTGTATTCAATTAAGTGATTGATTAATTGAGAAGCATTTTTTCTTGCATCTTCAACTTCATGCCTTGCTAGTTTTCCTTTTTTAAACTGTTCTCTTGCTTTGATAATGTCTTTTAGTATATGAAGATAATTATCTGGGAGCTTGCCTTTTTTTATGAATTGTTTTTCAAAGCTTTCTACTAGGCCTGATTCTGATTTTTTGCCAAAGATTCCCTGCAACAATTGGATTGAATCATTGTAGATTTGCTCTATTGTTTTTTCCTGATTTCTTTTTTCTATCTGCTCTCTTAGTTCCTTAAGTCTTTTCATATAGTCTTCTGTATCTTTCAGAAGCTTGTCAACTTCTGCCCCTGAAACTTCTTTTATTTTCTGGTGTTCGTATCCTTTATAGTATTTTATGCATATTTCTTCTAGAATGTCTGCGTATCTTGGCTCTAACATTTTTTCTTTTTCTACAAATATCTCCCTCATTTGCTTTACAAGTTCCTGAATAGTTGGAGGAGGCAAGCCGTATAGCATTAATAGTGCCTGGCTAGGTGTGGAAACTCCCCAGAAAATATCCCCTATAACAATATCTAGAAGCCTTCTTTTTACTGTCTCTGAAACCTTGTCTCCCATTGACATGAACATGTCAATTGCTTCTGGGCTGGGCTTGATTCTTCCCATTTTTAGTAATAATTTCCATGGCAGGAATGTTCCTCTGTCATACAGCGGGATTCCGTCTCTTATGAATGTGAAAATAACAGGGTGCGCATCTTTAACAGACTCCCAGAAATCAGTCAGCAAGTAAACCTGGACATTAAGGACGTTTTTAACTCCTGCGAGTTCTTCTGCTTCAGCTATGTAGCTATAGATTATTCCTCTTAGTTTTTCTTTTAGCTCTAGTCTCGGCATTCTCTTTACATCTGTGTCATCTATGACTAGGTATACATCTACATCACTTGTTTTAGTCGCAGTTCCTCTTACTAGTGAGCCTGCAATAACATAACTAGCCACATATCTCTCGAACTTTCTTAGGCATAATGACTTGTGAATTTGAGCTGTTCTAAATGCCCCTAATATTCCTGTATCATGAAGCGGGAATGACATTGCAATTGCTTCTGCAATATCATATTTAGAATCCAGGCAGTAATTGAATAGGTCTACTGGTGTCTTGATATGGACCCATGCCTTTGGTTTAATGTCTTTTACTATCTTGACAACCTCAGCTTTTATCTTGGGAATCTCTTTAAAATTCTCTTCTGGGATTATCATCATTATGTGAATTGGCTTGTCTTTCCTGTCTTGCTCTGGAACTTCTTCCTCTTCTTCAAACTTTTCTGCAACTTGCGGCGGGAGAATTCCTATTGCTTGCATGAATGGGTATTTTTTAATTACTGTTTTCTTGAATGTTTCTAGCTTCTCCCTGGTTTTCTCCATTTCTTTCTGCTGCTCTTCTGAAATGCTTGACTGTGGGAGTCCTTTTCTTGCTTGGTAGTCTATAGAAATATCCTTTACTTCATTTTGCAGACTGTCTTCTTGCTTGTCTTTTTTTCTAGATTCTTCTTGTGCCATCTTAAAGTGAGAAAAATACGCTATTTAAACTTTATTAGTCTTCTTTATTTCTTCTGCTGAGGCAAGTTTTAACTGTTCTGAATGGGAGTGTTAGATAATGAACAAAGGCAGCGAGATAATAAAGGGGGGGCGAGAGTGTTCTCTCAGCTTCTGCGTCACTATTTCCATCATCAATTGAATCTGTTCTGATTTCTAGGCCTCTTACTGGGACTCTATTGTCTGGAGTTCTTGTTGATTCGTAAACATCTGTGCCTTTTTGATTGATGGGATTTGAGCAGGGCATAGTTTTCTTACTTTTGAGTGGTTTAAAAGTATTGTTGTTCTTGAGAATAAGTGATGAAACTGATAAAATATGGTCCCTACCGGAATCGAACCGGTGATCTTCTCGGTGTAAACGATTATATCCTAAAGGATATACTTTCTTATTTTCAAATCCTTGTTTATTTCTAATAATTCTCTTAAGTTTACTGAGATCCATTTATCGTGTGTTAGAGGATCTGAACTTATTATAACCTCATCCTCGGTTGTTATATAATTCAAACAATAGTATTCCTTTTTGTCCATATGTTTAGGACTTATATCTCTAAAGACATAAACACTTTCTCCATCTGACAAAATAAAATTAAGCGCACGATAAGGATATTTCTTAATAATTCTAACAGTTTCTTTTATTGCAGTTAAAATATCTCCTCTTTCTTCTAATATTTGCATTATCAAAAAGAAGAAAACCTCGGAGTCAGTCTCGCTAGTTAATTGATTTTTTAGATTGGTATTTAAATGATTTATTAGTTCTTTTCTGTCAACACCACCATTATGTTCAAATATCCAATTTTTGTATAAGAAAGGGTGGGCGTTTTTTGTGGTATTATCTCCTGATGAAGCATGCCTTAAATGAATTAGTATAAGATTTGAGTTTATTTCTCTGATTTTATTGAAATCATATTTATTCACACTTTCCTGACCTTCTTTGAATATCTTCCACTTTTTGTCAAGCCAGCCAACACCCCATCCGCTATTATGCGGACCACCATTGATAATTTTCTCTGAAAAATCTTTAAAAGGGATTTCTGCATCAAAAAACCAGTACTTAGCATCTGTTTTTTCTTTAGATAATATTGCGAATAGTCTGCACATTCTATTTTATCTCATTCTCGGTTTTTAATTGTTGCTGAAATATCTGCCAGTTTTGCAATGCTTCTTTGCAATCAGATCCACCAAACATGCCAAAGAACTTGTACTGCCCATGAATTCCATGAGACATTGAGAGCATAACGCCCCCTGCATTTTTTATATTTTCAATTACTTTGGAAGGGTTTTCTGCTTGCATTTTGCCAGACCCCACATAGATATATGCACTTAGAATTGGAACTAGTATTTCTTGAAGTAGGTAAACCGGAGTTGCAGCAGTACATCTTATGTTTGGATCAATTATGTGATATTTTCCCTCGTCATCTTCTAATATGTCTAGCCCTACAAATCCCTTGTACCCTCTTGCAGCAATTTCAGCGCAGGTTTTCTCTCCAACGTTTAGTAATCCTTTTGCAGGGGTTTTATTTAACATACAAACAAGACCGAGGTATTCTCCTTCTTCTGTTGTGTTCTGTTCTCCATAACCTATGTAGTGTATTTCCCCCTTAGAGTCTACAAAAAACTGAAGACTATGATTATGAACATAGTCAATGTAATCTTCTACAAAAAATTCAGATCCATTTAGAAATGATTCTAACTCAGATAACTGGCTTGGGCGTTTGATTATCTTAACTCCATCTCCTGATGAGCCAGTTGTTTTTTTCACAACAAATGGAGGCTGCATTGCTAACATTTCTTGAAGAGTTGCTTTTTTCTTTTTAGGCGTGTGTTCTGTTAAGTTTGGAAGACTGCTTTTCGTGTTTAGTTCTAAGAGCAATTGTGGATTTACTGCACATACTTCTGATGAAAAATTGGAGAATGGATGTAGAAGATGCAGTGATTTAGAAGCAAGAGCATTTACTTTTTTGGTATAATCCTGCGGATCATCATTGTCATATATTTGTACATCAGGTATTGGGAGACCCAAGTCTAGCCATGATTCTACTTGTTCAATTGGTGCTTGAGATGGCATGAAGAAACTTCCCCCAGTTAGTGCTGCAACTGGAAAAAATCGCATTGTTTCTGAAACTATTGTCTGACTGTCATATCCATTTTCTACGAACGGAAATACAGGGTTTCCTGTATCTTTGTTGTTTTTTAGTTCGGGATATTTTGTGAAAAAATATGCGCTGTTAAATGTTTCTTTCAATGCTTTTTCAAGTTTTATGTTTTTCATGAAAAAGTATTTAAACTATAGATATTTATACTTTATGTCTAATATTATACATAACTAAAATGAATGTAGGGAATAAATCAACTGCTGAACTAGTAAAAGAAGAAATAAGCTCCAATCTTTACTTAAATGAAGTTCTGAAGAAAGGATTGATTAATTATTCTGCTCTTACTCGCGAGATTCTAAGTAAGATAAAACACAAGAATAAGAAGGCTAACTTTTCTTCGGTTTTAATTGCTATCCAGAGATACTATGATGAGATTAAAGTAACTAAAAGTGAGAATGACTGTGGAGAGCTTTTGAAAGATTGCGAATTGATTATGAAAAATAAAATTTCTTCATTTACTTTAGAAAGAACAAAGAATGTAATGAATCTAATTAATAAGATTTCTAAGACAATTAGATGGGACTTGGGAGACATAATGTTCTTTGTTCAGGGAAGTGGAGAGATTACCGTTGTAATTGATAAGAAAAATGAGAAGAAATTTTCTGGGCTTGGTAAAAGTATCCTAGAAAAAAAGGAGGGGCTTACACTGCTTTCATTGAGAGAAGCAGGAGAATCAACTTCTTACTCTAAAGATATTCCAGGATTTCTTTCTTTTATTACTGGAAAACTTGCTGAGCAGGAAATAAACATAATAGATATTGCTTCAACTTACAAACAGGTTATATTTGTTTTGTATGAGAAAGATTCAACAAAAGCATATACTGTCCTAGATAGTTTGATAAAACACTATCAGTAGTTTTTTAGATATTTTTCAATTAACAAATATATCCAAAGCTGAATTAAGATAGTATATCCTTTTTGATATACTTTGTGTAAACGAATATCTCAAATTACTTCTTATTTTAGATAGAATTTTTTATGATATGTTTTGTTACACGAGTTTTGGGCCATTTGTTGATATTTTGATGTGGTTGGGCCATATAAAATTTTACTTTGTGACTAGCCAAGCTCTGCTCCAAATACGATAAATGTGATGATACTCATTTTCTAACATGAATCCAAAACTAAGTTCTTCTCTAGCATAATCTCCATCCCCACCCATCTTACCTTCAATTCTTGGGTCTCCAAAAGAAGTTCCAAATCTTTCTTTTTCAGCATCCATAAAAGACCATAATGCTTCTCCTAATGTTAAATCCTGTTCTTTAAATGAATCATATTCTCCATTACCAATAGCTCCAAACATGAATCTAAGACCAAATTTAGACATTAGTCTCATTTGTTTAAAATATCTATCTTCAAGTGGATTAGCAGATTCTTGAACAAAAGCAGCATAATCTTTGTTTCCTGCTCTAACATTCATCATTCTTAAGAATCCATCAAAATCCTCTCTTTTTACTCTATTTCCAAAATAAATTAATCCTGCTGTTTCCTCTTGTGGGGGGTCTCCTCTAATTGGTTCAAGTGAACTTCTTTGATAACCATAAACACCATTTCCATAAGGAGCAAACTTTGATAAGTCTCCTGGTTGAACTTGAAGTTCTTTTCCAGGCCATATTGGTTGACTTATTGTTAATTTATCTAATCCCTGTTTTGTCATTTTTGTTTTTTAGAATTCTAAGGCGATTCTTTACCATCGCCTCTAAAATATTATTTATTAGTTACTTTTAAATCTTTCTATCTCAAAAAAAATATGGTCCCTACCGGAATCGAACCGGTGATCTTCTCGGTGTAAACGATTATATCCTAAAGGATATACTTTCTTTGGAGCCAAAAAGCAAAGCTTAAATACTCTGCGTGGTTATATTAATTATTAAGTCCCCGGTATGGTCTTCGGACAATGCCGGGTTTTATATTTTCTAAAATGGCGAAAGAAGCAATTATCTTTATTGATGGTAATAACCTATATCATAACTTAAAACAAATGAAGATTAAGCCTTCTAATCTAGACTTCCATAAGCTAGTAGACTTAATTTGTAAACAGTTTGATGTAGAATTAAAAGAAGCAAGGTATTACAATTCTATGCCCCCCTTAAAAGATGGAAAAGAATTATACTTTTCTCATCTCAAGTTTATAGATGATTTAAGAAAGATTCCAAAGTTTACGATTCATACAAGAAAACTGCAAGTTCATTCGACTAAAGAATTATTAAAAGAAAAACAAGAGCTTATTGACTCTATGGAGTTATGTGAAAATTGTAAGCCGATTGTTGAACAGAACATA
The DNA here is from genome assembly GCA_018901625.1 of Nanobdellota archaeon. Classification (GTDB taxonomy): domain Archaea; phylum Nanobdellota; class Nanobdellia; order Pacearchaeales; family GW2011-AR1; genus JAHIEM01. The sequence continues at coordinate 11,206 of JAHIEM010000078.1, read as the reverse complement.
TTAGATACAATTGGAAATGTAAAGAAGAAAGAAAAGGGCGTTGATATAATGATTGCTGTTGATTTAGTTGAATATGCTATTAAAAATAAAGCGGATACTTTAATAGTTCTTTCAGGAGATGCGGATTTTACTCCTGCAATGAAACTTGCTCAAAATAATAAAAAAGAAGTTTTTAGTGTCTCTCTTGCAAAAGGATATTCAAGAGAGTTAAGAGAAAACTTTAAATTTATGGTTTTAGGTAAGAATGTTATTATGGAGAATTGTCTAAAATAAAATGGATTACAAGAAATTGTTAATAAAAGAATATGATTACTGGGAAGTTTATCTAAATGAAAACCAATGTTATTTAGGAAAGGTTTACATCTGGGCTAAAAGAAAAGATGCTTTAGACTTCTTTGATATGACTGATGAAGAGAAAGAAGAGTATTTTAAAATAGGTAAAAAACTGAAGAAAGTTTTTAAGAAATTGTTTAATCCTGATCTCTATAATTACGCTACTCTAGCAAATGTCACCCCTCACTTGCATACTCATGTTATCCCGAGATATAAGGACAAAAGAGAATTGTTTGGCACCACTTTTATAGATGAAAGGTGGGGTAAAAATTATGCTCCTTATAACAAAGATTTTAAAGTTGCAGAGGATATACTAATTAGAATAAAAGAAAAAATAAGTGAAGAGCTAAATAAGATTTAGAAAGTATATCCTTTTTGTTATACTTTGTGTAAACAAATAGCTCCTAAAGGTTAACTTTTATAACGAACTACTTGTTTTTTTAGTAATCTGTGTCTATAGGATGTAGCTATCAATCCTATACCAATAATTCCAATAACTGTAGCAATACCTGAGTTCCTTTCTCCAAAGATGTTTCCATGAAACATTATTCCTGCCCCAATTAATGCAATACAAATTCCTGTAATAAACTGAACCAAATTTATATTTTTCATTTTTTCTTTCTTTTTGCCTTTCACAAAGAAGACTACAAGTAAAATTATTATTAATCCTAGTATTGAAATTAAGATAGGGGGTGGAAGGGAGTCCATAAGATGAATGATGCTCCTTATTATTTAAAACTATCCGATTTAGTTTGCATGGCCCCACGCAGGATCGAACTGCGGACTACTCGGTGTAAACTAATATATCATAAAGCATCCAAATAAAAAGAGCACTTTTTGATATGTTGTTTTTCTTGAGTTTTGAGCCCAATTGTTTAATATGGGCCCACGAGGAGTTGAACCTCGGAATACTCGGTGTAAACAAGTATAACATTATTGTTCTTTTTTTATTAAACACTTTTTATGATAAGGAAATTAATTTGAATTTTAGCATATAAATGCTTAAAAAGGTATATTTTATTGATTTGAAATGGCAAGAACTGTAATAATTCATGGGTCAGATGAAGTGATGGCTATGTATGGAATTCCTGGAACTTTTTACAGAGGTAAATGGGAAAGAGTTAAAGTAACTCAAATTAGCACGGACGAAGATACACCCTTAGAAGTTAGAAAGTCATTGGTGGGTTTGGTTATTCCAACAATTTTTACAAAAGAAAGAATTGAAGAACAAACAGGGGCAACATTTCCCATTCCTAAAGAATCAAGACTTGCATATTCTCCAGATGTTATCGAAGCTCTTAAGTCTGCTGGAAGAGATGAAGCAGCTGAACAATTAAGGGGTGTAGCTCCGAATCCTTTAGATATGTATGTTTTAGAAAAAGGAATTTATGAACTTGTCCAATAAATTATTCTAAAATGTTTTTAATTTTCTTGGAAGAACTTTGTTAGGTTCGGTGTAAACAAAAAGCTCCTAAAGGTTAACTTTTGTAACGAGCTACTACTTTTTGAGATGATTATGTTCAACCGAGTTGTTTTGAGCCCAATTTATTATTAATGTTAATTTGATTAATGATTTAAATGTATTCTTTCATACTTTTAATTAATAACATTATAGCTTCATATTTGTCTTTTACTATTTCTTTTGCTTCTGGCAATGTTAACTTAATCTCCCAATTTCTTTGCATTTTTTTCTCTATTCTTATAACTGCATCTTCAAAAGAGTCTGTTGTTTTTAAAAAAACTTCGAATAAATCTAAAAATGTATCAAAATGAGCCATTGCGTCAGCACAAGCAACAATCCTTGCTTCTACTGTTTTTGGTTCTATATTACCCCTACCCCTATGAGTAAGAACACAATGGGATACTTTTTCAATGAACTCCTTATCATAGCCCAATTCTTTAAGAAAAATCTCACTTTGTTTTGCTCCTTCAATATGATGTTCATTCTCATTTACAAACTCCTTAACATCATCTCTATTAAGCGATCTTGCCATATCATGCAAATAAGCAGCCATTTCTACAACATCTTTGTCAGCTTTTAATTTGTTAGCTAACAACATAGCATTTTTTACAACAGCAGAAATATGATACTTAAAATCGCCTTCTTCATATTTTTCTCTAATAAATTTTAATATCTTTTCTTCCATTTTAGTAAATATGGGCCCACGAGGAGTTGAACCTCGGAATACTCGGTGTAAACGAGTCAGTTTACCGCTAGCTTATGAGCCCATTTAGATTATTATTAATAATCTTAAAATAATAATAAACCTGGCACTTTTAAAGCTTATCCTAAGATTTTTCAATTTTTAGAACACCAAAATCCACCATACTCCCATAACTAAAAGTCCTAAGGAGAAAAGACAAAACCTTAGGATGTATTTATGGCAAAGTCGAAGCTATTTTCCTCTTTCCCTTAGTCTTAGAATATTTCCATTTTTGAATCTTCAAATAGAGTAATTTTGTTTCTTTTTTGTTAAATGCGGGGGTAATCGGCTTGATTGGGGGGGTAATCGGCTTGATTGGGGGGGTAATGGGCTTGATCTTAGGAGTATTCGGAGCAGCATTTATTGGTCAATTGGCTAGTGGGTCTGGTATTGGGAGATTCTCTTTATCTAATGCTTATGTCAGCATCCCTTTGATGATAGAAGTCTTTTTGCTTTCTATGGGAGTGGGTTTGATATTTGGAGCAATTCCAGCTTATAGGGCTTCTAGGCTGAGACCCGTTGATGCTCTAAGATACGAATGATTTCAGATAGCAAAACTTTAAAATGCTTTAATATATCTAATAGACATGCTCGGAGTCCCGCCCGGTATTCAAATAAATTCCGCTCGCGAAACTCCTCGGCGCTGCTAGTTTACCGGTAGAATTCTTCCTTGCCAAGGAAGGGAACCGGGTTCAATTCCCGGGTGGCGCATATGCTATTGAAGAATTGAAATAGCACTGGAATTGAACCCATGGGTTCAACTTCCCGGAAAAAGCTTTGCTCTTAGAATTTGTAACTCAAGATAGAAAGAGCAAAGCTTTTTGGGTGGCGCATATGCGATTGAGAAATGTGAGACCAGTTTTGACTTATTCTATTGGGATAACATTTTGTGTGGATACTGACTCCAAGGGGATTGGGAGAAAAGTGAGCAATCCTTGAGAGCATATACCTCTTTAGAACAATAATTCTTTTATACTTCAATTCCAACTAAATTTATGGGGAAATTGCTAACTTCTATCTTAGCAGGGGTTTTAACTTTAACTGCGCCTAGTTGTTCTTATCATAGCCGGAGAACAATTGAAGTGAGCCAGAGAGTTGGAGTGAGGATGAATGTTTCGTGGGAAAGGCTGATTACTGACTGCAAACCAAGAACATTGGGAGAGATTTCAAGTTATCTTGAAGATTGCATAGATTCTTCTGTAAAATATCCTGATTTTTTTAGAAGTGCAAAAAGAACAGTTGATGATGGAAAAGGAGATTGCAAAGATAATTCTGCTCTTGCTTGTTGTTTAGCTCAGGATTTGGGATATAAACCTATGATGCTTGTGCTGCAAGGGCAGGGAGAGAGTAATCATGCTGTTTGTTTGTTAGAGAGAATAGATGAGAATGCTAATAAAAAATATGGTGTAATTGACAGGGAGATTCTTGTATCTCCTGAATTTGACAGCAAATATGCAAATAATTTTAAGGATATTCCCCAGCTTATTAATTTTTTAAATAAAATTTATGTTCCAAACAGAATAAGAAACCCGCATAAGGGCTATGTTGTTGTGGACTTAAATTTAATTAGAGGATGGAGAGAGAGTTCTGAAGATTTGTCTCCTCAATTAAACAGAATTCTTAGGCAGGAAAAATTTATTCCAGTAAAATAATAATTTAACTTTGCTATCTGGCTGCTTACAGTATAATTGAATAATAAATATAAAATTTAGTAATAAAAAATAGCAGATAAGAGGGAGGATGTTTATAAATTCTGACTAGTAAAGAGAGGATAATAATATTAAATGTCAGGCAAATACCTTACTTTTATGTTTTTTTCAAATAAAAAATAGGTATATCCCCTGATTAATCTGCCAAGTTTGTTTTGCAAATCTTTAATTAAATTATTAAATTCATCTTCATTTTTTACAATTACTTCAACATCATAATCTTCTTCACCTAAGAAATCAACAATATAAACTGTTTCTAATCTTGATTTAAAAAATTCATTTGCTTGTTTATATGCCTGCTGAATATTATTATCAAAACATAATCTTAATTTATACATTTTGTATCCTAATAGCTCTACATTAATTAAAGCACGATTGCAGAGGAGAATTTTGTTTTTTTCTAATTGCTTGATTCTGTTTGAAACTGTCTTGTAATTTGAATTTATCTTTCTTGCTATTTCTGCTGATGATTCTCTTGCGTTTTTTACTAATTGTCTTAAAATTTTTTTATCTAATCCATCTATTTTTGCTATTTCTGTTTCTTCTGTTATTATTGCTATTCTTTCATCTTTTTTATTTAATAAAAAACTATATGGGTACTGGTCAAAACCCACTGAACTTGAAAATGTTTTTTGCTTTATGTATTTTCCGAATTTTATGCTAAATTGATTTAAAATTTCTTTAAATTCTTTTATTGATTTTGTCCAGACATCTATTCCTAAATCTGCATCTCCTCTAAACCAGACTGCCCAGTGAATGTTTTCCTGTTTTTTCAAATATTCCTCTATTTTTTCCTTAATTTCAGTGTCTATTAACTGCAATTTAAACATCATTCTGTTTATTGTATAGCCTATTTTTTCAAAATTAATAACTGGATAATATCCTTGAATAATATTTAGTTTTTCTAGTTTTTTTATTCTATATTCAGCTCCTTTTTTTGATAATTGAATTTTCTTTGCAATTTCAGAATTTGAAGTTCTGGCATTCCAGTCTAATTCAACTAGTATCTTCTTGTCTTTTAAGTCTATATTCGGTTTATTATTTTCCATTATAGTCTATTACGTGTTTATTCTTATCACTTATAGAACTATAGGTATTAAAATGTTTCTATTTGTGCTAAAATATCCACAAAAGAGTTTATATACTACTTTAGAGTTACATTTTTAATTAAATTATATACAAATATAAGATGAAAATAACACAAATAAGTGCTTATGTTGCAGGTGTTGTTGTTAGTTTAGCTAGTTTGGTTGGGTGTGGAGCTCAACATGGCATGGATTTAAGCTATAAGACTGAGCTAAGAGCAAAGTTTGGAGGCAATTCAGGATGTTATACAGGCCCGGTAGATAGATATGCAGACAGAAGAGCATTCCCAGATGATTCACAACCTTATGCTGAAAAAGAGCAGAATGCAAAACCAAAGACAATGCATGATGAAAAAGGGTATGGTAATGCATTATCTAATCTCTTTACAGCATATAAGCAAAGCAGAAAATAATAATGAGAAAATTAAAAAGACCTTCTCTTAAGTTACTTGGAGCAAGTGCTTTAAGTTTAAGAGGTGTGCAGGGATTTGCAGAAGAAGGAAGTTATTTATTTAATAATGGAAGCAATGCAAGTCTCGCTTCATATTTAACAGGAGAGATTGCTAAAGCAGGTTCTGCTATTGGGGCTGGATTATTAGTTGGAGAAACTGCAAGAAGATTAGAAGAAAAATTAAATATTCCAGAATGTATAAGGGGGTTAGTTCCAACTTTAGCTTTAACAGCAGGAATTGCTTTTGTTGATTCTTTATCTGGCAGTGATTTTTTTTATTCTTTAGGCAAAGTTTTTGGAAATTATGTTCAGAGCTTAGATGATATTATGAATTTAGACCCAAGATTTAATTTTTATTCATTAACAGGGGCTGTTGCTACTGCTTATTCCGCAGGAAGATTTGCATGGAATTTTGCAAAAGGGGCATTGAGATTGGCTTGTAAAACTGGAGATGCTAATGAGTTTGCAGAGAGGATGAAACAAGAAAGAGAAGCAAAATATCAAAGAGATAATCCTGAATTTAGATTAGAAGATGCTGGGGAGTTTGCAGGGAGAACAGCATGAGAATAAAAACTCTTGGAGGAATTTTAGGAATTGCTTCTGCAGTTTTATTAGCTGGAAATTATTTTTTAAATAGAATTAAGCCAGAACCAAGAGTAAATTTTAGATATTTAGGAAGGGTTAGTAAATGTTATTATGATGATAATAAAGATGGAAATTGTGACAGGGTTATAATTGAAGATGGAAATGGCGTAAGAACTAGATATGGAGGTAAAGAATTTTGGAACCATGTTATTAGTGATAAAAGATTAATAGAATTAAATGAAAATGGAAAGAATTAGAGAGAGAAAATGTCAAGTAAATTACTTAAAATTATTATAGGAATAATTGCAGCAGGAGTTATAGGTTATAATGTTGCTCAAATGGGAAGAAATAGCTTGGAAAAAGGAAATAATGATTATGTTAGTGTTCCAAAAACAGCTCTTCCTGAAGTTGCTCTATATGGGGCTTTAGTTTTTCCTGCTTATTGTTTGTTTAAGAGAAAATAGTCAGTCATACTCATTCATCTGCGGCATGTTTTGCTTGCTTTTTGAGCCAGAAGCAATAACATCATCAATTCTTAAAATCATCATTGAAACTTCACTTGCGCTGTTTATTGCCTGAGTTTTTATTCTTAATGGCTCTACAATTCCTGCTTCTATATTATTCTCAATCTTGTTTGTGAATAAGTTTAATCCTGCAAGACTTTCTCCCTGGTCGTGTCTTGCTTTCAGCTCTGTAAGAATGTCTATTGGGTCTAATCCTGCATTTTCAGCAAGTGTTGTTGGAATAAACTCTAGGGCAGATGCAAATTGTTCTATTGCCAGCTGTTCTCTTCCCCCCAAACTTTGTGAGAATTTCCTGAGTTCTTTGCTTAGCTCGATTTCTACTGCTCCCCCGCCTGCTACAATTTTCCCATCTTTTAAACTTGCAGCAACATCTCCTAATCCATCTTTTATTGCCCGTTCCATCTCGTCAATTACGTGAGATGTTCCCCCCTTAATCAGGATTGTAACTGCTTTTGGATTTTTGCATCCTCGTACGTAAGTCATAGCTGTATCTCCGTGTTTTACTTCTTCTACTATTTCTGAGTTTCCTAATTGTTCTGGAGAGATTTCATTAAAGTTGCTCATTATTTTTCCACCTGTTGCGCGGGCTAGTTTTTCCATATCTGATTTTGCAACTCGTCTGCACGCATAGATTCCTTCTTTAGCAAGATAGTACTGGGCAACATCATCAATTCCTTTCTGGCAGAATATCACATTTGCGCCAGAGACTTTTATTTTCTGAACCATTGTCTTGAGCATTCTATCTTCTTGTTCTATGAAGCTTTGCAATTGATCGGGGCTAGTAACCTGGATTTTTGCTTCTGTTTCTGGACCTTTGATTTCAAGAGCAATGTCCAGGAGCGCAATTCGCGCATTTGAAACACTTGCAGGCATGTCTAGTGAGACGCGTTCTTTATCTAAAACTATTCCTGAAATAAGTTCTGTATGCTCTATCCCATTCCCTTTTGCTTTTTCTATTTTTATATTAGTCAAATCAATTTTATTGTTTTCCTGAATCTGTTTGACTGCTTTGACAATTATATCTGCAAATATTTCTTTTACTGTTTCTGCTCCCTTGCCTGTCATTGCAGTCATTGCAATCTGCCTTAAAAGTTTTTCATCGTCAGGAGATATGTTTGTGGCAATATTTTGCAAAATTTCCTGGGCTTTCTCGCTTGCCATTCGATATCCTTTTGTTATCACAGTAGGATGTATTTTTTGGTCAAGCAATTTTTCAGCATTTTCAAGCAGCTTGCCTGCCAGCATCACTGCTGTTGTTGTTCCGTCACCAACCTCATCTTCCTGAGTTTTGGCTATTTCAACCATCATCTTTGCTGCAGGATGCTCTATTTCCATTTCTTCAAGAATTGTGACTCCGTCATTAGTAACTATTATGTCTCCTAAAGAATCTACAAGCATTTTATCCATTCCTTTTGGGCCGAGAGTGGTTTTTACTATCTCTGCAACTATCTTTGCTGCTAGAATATTGTTTCTCTGCGCGTCTTTTCCTATCATTCTCTGAACATTCTCAGGAAGTATGTATATTGGTTGTTTGTCTGTCATGTTCTTTCTTGAAAACAAATTGTTTTGTATTTAAGTATTATTGTGATGAACTATCTTAGTAAGTCGCTCTGGTTGAATATCTGAAGTATTTTCTTAACTGAATCTGTCTCTTCTCTGTTTAAGTGGAAGTCCTTGGCTCCTTTTAGAAGAGATTTCAGCCCGACCCGAATAGTTCTTTTCATGTCTTCATCATGGCGCGATAGAACAGGGCGAGCCCGCATAATTCTGTCATAGTCTTGCGGAGCACTTGTTCTTAACTTTGCCATTTTTGATAGCCCCTTGACTGCGCTGTGCACTGCTGCAACATAGAATCTCTCTCTTACTCGTGCTCCTTCTTCTCTTAGGAATCTTATCCCTTTCCCGCCCATGATTCCCCGCAGATGGGCTTCTTGAGTTTTATACTCTAATATTGCGCTGTTCCATCTTGCAACATCTGCGCGTGTTCCAGCAGAAGTCAGGAATTCAGCTAGCCCGAATAGTGGATCACCTAGTACCATACTTCCCAAGTCAACTATCTTTATTTTGTCTGGAGTCCATTCTTCTCCATTTCCTGGGCCAACTATGTTCTGCCTTCTTAGGTCTCCGTGGACTAGCTGGGTGTCTCCTTCCCCGTACATACTAATAAGGGGAGCATAGCTCTCTCCAAATTGAGAGAGGAGTTCTTGGGATGCTTCTTTGCTATTTGCTTCGAGATAAATTCTGAAGTACCTAATTGCCTGATCTATTGAGGGTTTTTTTAGTCTTAACCACTCACATAACACCTTGCTTTGAAGAGCTGCTGAGGTTTTTGTCTGAGCCTGCATATTGAATTCAGCTATGTTTCTTATCATATGGCTTTCGAGGTTTGCTCTCTTTCCATTGCTTAGAGATGCAAGTCTGTCTTCAGCTGTCTGGTCTCCTCCTTGCTCTAGAATTATCTTGTTTCCTAGTTCTTCCCAGTAAAATGCTGCTGGAACCACCTTGCTAGGAGCCATTAGACTATGCAGTTCTATTTCTCTCTGAAGTGGACTAGAACTTGTTTCTATGCTTTCGTGGTCTTGATATGGGATGCATTTTACAAAAAACTTTAGTGTTTCTCGAGGAGATGTTTCGTCGTGATACCCTCCTTTGTAGAATTCAACCCTGCATCTTAGGAATCTTGGGCTGTGCCACCCGCTTCTAACATACTCCATTGCAAGAGAGTTTATATCAAACCATTCTTGGGGGCTGTATCCTCCAACAGTGCTGATTATTCTCGGAAGTTGGGAGGTTATTTCATGATATAGCTGGCAGTATCTGCCGTCTATTTTGTCTCTGTCTGGAACCGGCAGGGGTGGCTGGCTGGGCAATCTTTCGTCTGCAGCATTTCTCTCTATTTGAACACTATTTTCTTCAGTCATTTTGAGCTCCTGAATACATTACCATCTTTAGATTTTGATAAGAGTTGTTTTCTAGTTCTCTGAATATTGTTGCTAGTTTAGCTGTGTAGGGGTTGCTGCTTTGCGAGAGCTTGTCACAGGTTTTTAAAATTTCCTTGCTTTTTGTAGCAGAGTCCATTGCATTTTTGAAATCTCTTTTGTTGAATGATTGAACAGATTCGTTGTATGCTTGTGAAATCTGGGAGAATGTTTCAAAGAGCAGTTTAGTCTCTTCAGGAGTGACTTCACTTCCTTGAATTACCCTTGCAACATTCTTAATCTGATCTCCGATGTGTTCAAGATTGTATGCAAACCACCAATCCCTGAAAAATGCAGCACTGTCTTTCTTTAGGGTGTTAAGGATTGAAGGATTGTCTATCCCCTTGAAGAAAAGTCTCGAGATAAGAAAATAAAACTTTGTTGTGTCTTTGTCAATCTTTTCTATTTCTTCTAAATCTTTTCTAGACAGGCTGCCTTTTTTTATTGCAGTGCTTACTAGATTAAACATTTCTTTGATATTATTATCAATTCTCTTCACAAAATTGTCTAGATTTGCTTCTTCTAGATTAAAGAAATCTTTTGCAATTGTTTTATCTTCCATAGACTCTATCACCTCAAAGCTTATTAAATTTTTTAAGAAATCTTTTACTTCGCCTAGTTCTTTTTTGCCTTTTTTCCCACTTAGGTGAATTGTTGTTCCTCCTCTCGCGTAAGCAGAGACTATCTCTTTTCTTATTGATGAGATATCTTTGTCAGCTAGGTTTATCTCTATTAATTTTTCATCAGAAAACTTTTTTGGTTTGCTCCAGATAGTAATCTCTCCGCGGTTATTTTCTTCTAGAAATACATTTTCTCCTTTTTTTAAGCCTGATTTGTCTACCCAACCTTTAGGAAGGGCTATTGCAAAACTTGAATTTCCGAGCTTGATTAGTTTTCTCTGCTCCATTTTAAGAAGAATCTTGCTGGATTCTGATAATAAACTAAGCTTGAAGAGGCTTTTAAACCCATATTATTCTGGAAAGTATATATTGCAGGATATATATCAGTATATATGGCGAGTCTCCAGTGTTAACTATTTTGTCTGCTTGAATATATAAAATATATACTATATAGACTAAACACCTAAATAGAATTCTTTCTTTTCTTTTTTACAGCGAGGCCTGGCTGGATCCCTCGCTGTTCTTATTTTAAGTTGGCGCAAATTATTCAACTTAATAAAAAATAAAAGAGGTGTTTCTTTTTCTAATGTCAGAAAAGTAAACTGCACACTTCACAGGCTGCCCCATAATTAATTTAAAAAACAGGGCTCATCTCAATCTTATAACCTATCTACAACTTCATAAAGGACTTTATTAATAAAATATATTTATATTGGA
>JAHIEM010000007.1 GCA_018901625.1 Nanobdellota archaeon | reverse complement strand
TCAAGTTGCTGAAGGAAATAGTGATATTGCTGTTGAATATGAGACTCCTGGGCCTGTTGCTGTTGAGGAAAATCTTGGTAACGGGAAAAAGGTTGTGATTAGTGCTGAGGATGAGTATAATTACACTGATATTTTAGCTTATTCTGAGCTTGATAATAGAGTTAAGATTGGGGATAAAGAGAAGATTAAGCTGTATTGGGATAATAATGAATCTGGAGAGGTTATTAGGGAAGAAGTTGGGTTTGATGCTTATGATTTAGATGAGGATGGTTTTGTTGATTATGTTGAGTGGGTGGTTCCTCATTTATCTTCACAAACTTATACTCTCATTTATATTTCTAAAGCTGATTTGCTTGATTCTAGTAGAAACTATCTTGAGGATGTTTATGATAATGTTAAATCCAGAGATAATGTGTGGCAAAATGTTTCTGATGGGCAGTATATACGAGTGACTTTTGAGAAGAATTTGACTTTAGGAAATGATATGACTATTTATGCTAGGGCTGCTTGCAATGGAACAATAAGAATAAATAATGTTGATGTGCCTTGCGAGGTTTATTATAAAAAACTGGAGCTTGATGCTTTGAGGAGGGGAAATGAATAAGAAAGAGCTTGAAGAATTAATTAAGAAAGGAGAAAACAGTAATTTGGAATTTAAAGAACGATTTGGTGATGATGTTATTGAGAGTTTGGTTGCATTTGCCAACGGCAGCGGAGGAAAAATTATTATCGGAATAAAAGACAATTATGCTATAAATGGAATTGATATTTCCAAAGAGAGCTTGCAGAATTGGCTTAATGAAATCAAAACAAAGACCAACCCATTTTTGACTCCTAAAGCAGAAGAGATTGGCATGGATGGAAGCAAATTAGTTGTTTTTGAGGTGCAAGAATTTCCAATAAAGCCAGTTTCTTTTAAGGGAAGGTATTTTATAAGAAAGAATAACAGCAATCATCAACTTTCTTTAATTGAAGTTAATGAGGCGTATCTACAAACAAAAAACTCCAGCTGGGATTTTTATCCTGACAAGGAAGCAACAATCAAGGATTTAGATGAAAATAAAATAACAAAACTTAAGAAGCAAATAGAAAATAATCTGGAGATTAATCTTGGAACAAACCAGAATTTTCTTAAAAAATATTCTCTTATTGTTAAAGATGGAAATAAGGAGTATCCTAGTTTTGCAGCAATGCTTCTTTTTTCTAAAGAGCCATTAAGAATTACAGATATTCAGATTGGCTTATTCCAGGATAATGTAACCATTAAGAAAAATAAAATTATCCGAAATGATTTAGTGTCTGAGATTGAAGAGGTTATGGAATTTATCAAAAGCTATATAACCAAGGAGTTTATTATAACTGGCAGACCTCAAAGAGAAGAAAGATGGCATTATCCCCTAAAAGCTTTAAGAGAGTTTGTTATTAACGCTGTTGTTCATAGGGATTATAGGGATGGAGTTCACTCTCAGATTAAGATTTTTCCAGACAAGATTGTTCTGTGGAATATTGGCAAGCTCCCTTTTAACTTAACAATTAAAGAGATAGAGGAAGGGACAGAAAAATCTTATCCAAGAAATAAATTAATTGCTGAAATTTTTAGAGATGCTGGATTGATTGAGAGATATGGTTCTGGGGCTTACAGAGCTATAAGGGATTTTATAGAATATGGGCTTGATAAACCTTTATTGAGAGAAGCTGTTGGGGGAATAGAAGTTATAATTTTTGGAAAGAGAAAAAATGGCGGTGTAAATGGCGGTGTAAATGGCGGTGTAAATGGCGGTGTAAATGGCGGTGTAAATTTATTAGATTATATTAAAAAAAATCCTGGGAAAAGAACCTCGCAGATGGAAGATGAATTAAAAATAGCTAAAAGAACTCTTGAGAGATATTTAAAAAAATTAAAAGATGAAGGTAAAATAGAATTTAAGGGAAGCGCAAAAACAGGGGGATACTATGCTAAAGATGAGAAATAAAAAAAGAGAGCTTAAAAGAGGGAGAAATTTTTATAGAACTGAAAGAGCTACCCCCCAAGCTACCCCCCAAGCCGAACTAACTGAATTGGAGAATAAAATAGTTGATGAAATAAAGAAAAATATTAAGATATCTAGAAAAGAGTTAGCTGATATATTGAATATTAGTTCAGATACAATCAAAGAGTATTTGGGTAAGTTAAAACTCAAAAAGATAATTAAAAGAATTGGAGAAACTAGCGCAGGTTATTGGCAAATTATAGGCGAGAATAAAGAGGTGAAAAATGAAAAATAAAAAAAGAGATAATATAATTAGTGAGAAAAGAGGAAAGTTATTGTTAATTGGAATATTATTATTAATATCTTTATTAGCTGTTGGTAGCTTAGTTGTTGTTAATGCTTCACAAGACAGGATTACTCATTTAGAGAGTGAGATAACTAATTCTGGTTATTCGTGGCTTGTTAGTCACAATTTACAAAATGGAGGAGGAATTTAAAATGGATAAGAAAGAATTAGGCTTTATACTGCAGGAAGGAGAAGGATTAAAAATTGAATTTAAAGAAAATCTTGATAAAACTTTTGCAAAGGAGATTGTAGCATTTGCTAATTCCGAGGGTGGAAGAGTATTTTTAGGGGTAGATGATAAAGGCGAAATTAAAGGCATAAATATAACAAATAGGTTAAAATCTCAAATTCAAGATATTGCTAATAATTGTGATCCTTCTATTAAAATAGAGTTTGAAGAACTTGAAAATATTTTAATAATAAATGTTTTAGAAGAGAAGAATAAGCCCCACAAATGCAGCGAGGGATTTTTTATGAGAATTGGGCCAAACTCACAAAAAATGGGCAGGAATGAAATTTTAAGTTTAGCGATAGATAATGGAAAAATAAAATTTGATGAGCAAGTAAATGAGAAATTTGAGTATAAAGAAGACTTTGATAAAGAAAAATTAAAGGCATATTTAATTCTGGCTAGTCTTTCTAAATCTATTTCAAACGAATTAATACTAAAAGAGTTAGAAGTCATTAATAATGATAAAATTAATAATGCAGGTGTTTTATTTTTTGCTAAAAGACCCCAATATTTTATACCTCATTCTGTTTTTACATGTGTTTTGTTTAAGGATAATGTGGGTAGTCAGGTTATAGATAGAAAAGAAATAATAGGCAGTTTAGTTGAAATTGTTGAAGAAGTTATGAAGTTTGTTAGCTTTAATATAAAAGTTGCTTATAAATTCACTGGCAAACCTCAAAGAGAAAATATTTATGAGTATTCTATAGAAGCAATTAGGGAAGCTGTTATTAATTCTGTGATGCATAAAGATTATTTTGAGGCAGGACATAATAATATTCTTAAGATATTTTCAGATAGAATACAAATAGAAAATATCTGGAGAAAGCCAAAAGGGTTTAAATTAGGAGAGACTGTTTTTAGGAGAAATCCTATTATTGCAAATTTATTTTCTAGAATTCATTTTGGAGAAAGATTAGGCTCTGGTTTTGCAAGGATGAATGAATATTGCAAAAAAGAGAATACTTCTCTTCCTAAAATTAGATTTACAGATACTCATTTTTATATTGTTTTTGAGCAGAATACTCATTATTTAGAAATAGCGAGAGATGGAGAAACTGTGGGAGAAACTGTGGGAGAAACTGTGGGAGAAATTTTGCTCGCGATAGAAAAAAAACCTAAAATTACGAGGGAGGAATTGCATAAACAGACAGGATTATCTATAAGGGGAGTTGAATGGAATCTTGCAAAATTAAAAGAAGAAGGCAAGCTTAGAAGAATTGGGTCTACTAAAGCAGGTTACTGGGAGATAATTAAAAAATGAGAAATAAAAATAAATTATTAATCGGAATTGTTTTAGTATTATTTGTTTTAGCAATTGCTGGTTTGGCTGTTGTTAGTGCTTCTCAGGAAGAAATTTCCCAGTTAGAGAGTGAAATTTCTGGAGCAGGTTTTGATTGGCTGATTAATTATAGTGTTGATGCTCCAAGAATTTCTGTGTTTGAGTTTGGGGGAAGTTCTGAGATTGGAAGTTTTGGTATATCTGGGGAGAAGAGTTATAAGATTTTCCCTAATTACACTAATTCAGATGTTTATGATTTG
>JAHIEM010000077.1 GCA_018901625.1 Nanobdellota archaeon | reverse complement strand
TTTTTAGAATAATAATTAACATAAAGTGTAAAATCAAGAGTGTTTAATGATTTTTGACAGAAATAAACAAGAGGAACTTGCGCAGATTTTTTCTGAGAGCGGGATTGAGGTTGTTTTATTAGAATCTTAGCAGTTATTTTATCCTGTCCATTAAAACTCTTGAATCTGGGGAGAGAAGAATAACATAATCTTCCTTGAATCTAACTCCGCGATAAACTTTCTGAAGTAGTTCTCTTCTCGCTTTATCCATATAAAACTCGCGGAATTTTTCTGGTTTTTCTTTTTTCAGAATCTGCCAGAACAAGCTTTTTATATTAGGGTAAGGATATTTGGTTATTACAATTGAATTGCACTGCTCGCCCGGGAAATCTACTCCTCTTGAGCATTTTGTTGTGAACAGTATGCTTATTTCTTTTGACTTGAATCTTTCTATTTGGGTGTTATTCCTGTCTTTGTTCTGCACTTCCAGAATCCTCTCTTTTGTTATTAAGTTATGCAGATTATACTGGGCTTTTTCAAGCTCAGTTGGAAGGTCTTCAAATGAGTTTATATGAACTAGAATAGGGGGTTTTGCTTTTGAGATGCATTCTGAGAGTGCGTGCAGGTAATCCTGCCTAGAAACTATGCCCTGCTTGAAGTTTTCATATTTGCAGTTAATTTCGCTTCCTGTTGCTCTTCTCACTATATGGCCAGGATTCTGGGTTTCTGCTTCTATTATCTTGAACTTATCTAACCCGAATATGTCTTTCAAAACTTGCTCTGAATGAAGAGTGCCTGACATTAAAACCAGAATATTGTTTTGATTTACTAGCTCTCTAAATCTTGAGTCAAGGTTTATTGTGACAAGTGTGATATAGGCGTTTTCCTTGTTTTCTTCTGATTTTTGTTTTTTAAATGAGACATAGGTTTCATCCATAAGGTGTTCAAAGTCTTTTGCTATCTCAAATACCTTGTTGTAATAATTGTCTTCATCATCTTCAGCTAGGTCTGGGTTTTCCAGAATTAGATTAATTAAATCTATTACCTCTGTGTCATTTATCTTTTCTATTGTTTCCTGGGAGTAGTCAAACATCATGTCATTTACTTTCTTTACTACTTCTTTAAGAGCATTTCTTGATTCCTGAGATTCTGGAAAAAGGGAAGAGAGTGCAAATGATAATCTTCCTAAATTTATTGTTTTTTCTTCTGCGAAACTATCCAGGAACTCGTCACACTCGTCAATTATGTCCAAATCTGTTTTTGGTTTTCTGCCTATTGCGCTTTCTATGAGATATTTAGCTGAATTAAATATTAAGACATCTGCATCTGAATAAGAGAGGTATTGCTCATAGTATTTGCACCCTTTTTCTCTCTGATACAAGCAGTAGTCTTTTCCTGAAACTGTTTTGAAGCAGTGTTTTTTTGAGGACTGGAGAGCTTTTGCTTTCATATCTGCAGGCATTAATGGACTCCAAAAGGGGCAGGCTGGGGCTACACTCATTCTTCTTACATCTGTTATTGACTGGAAATCATATTTTGAGACTTCTTTGTTTAAATCTATGAAGTTTTTTATTTGCTCAAAATTCTTTTCTTTTATTTCTATTGTGCAGGGCAAGAAAGAATCATCTGCTCTCTCTCCTGAAAACTGGCATCTGAAATTAGCCCTGCCTTTTATTACAGAGATTTTTAGTTTTTTATTATCTTTTTTCAGGATATACTTCTTGTCTGAGTAGTCCTGCTCGTATTGTTCCTGCAGGCTTTTAATTGGGACAACTATTGCTGTTTTATCAAAATGCCTGGCAAGATTAAGGGCAACTGCGCTTTTTCCAGAGCCGCATACTCCTTTTATGAAGATTATCCTGCTGCCATTTTCTATTGCTTCCAGAATCTCTTTTACAACATCTGCCTGGGTTTTTCCATTAGAGAATTTTAGTGGCTCTAGTTTCTCACCTGAGAAGCTGTCTAAGAATCCTTCATCACCCTGCTTTTTGTTATATAAACTCCACATCTAGATTGATTATTTGGGGGGTTTATAAGAATTATGGCTTCTGGTCAGTGAGTCTAGTTCTGAAAGCGAGATAAATCTCTTCAAACCTCTTTAGTTCCTTATTCCCCCCAGTGCTTCCCGAGCAGGCTTTTAATTTATTAAGGTTGTGAGCCCTGAATTTTAAGACCTCTTTAGATTCTGCAAGTTGCTCTAGACTAAGGTGAGGTGAAATCAGGTATGCTGCTAAAGAGCGAAATTCTGGCAGGGGCTCACAAACTAGCAGATAGCCCGGGTTTCTGCGGATATAGACTGTTTTCTCATTAAATTTAGAAGGAACTACTGGAATTCCCCATTCTGTAAACTCGAGAAGATTATTTGTTTGCTTGAAATAAGATAAAACTATCATTATGCTTTTCGTTTTAGCAGGTTTTTAAATATTGCTAAAGTTGAGCTTTGCACAATAGGTCCTGTCTGCACAAAAAGTAATGACTGCAAATATATAGTTCATAATAGAAAAGAATATAAACCAGATAGCTATAATTATATCATGCTAAAAGAGGAGGGTGGTAACTTCACAAAAAAGAAATTTATTGCTTCTGCATTTAAGACATTTAACCTAAATATAAGTACACTCACAGATAGAATTGCCTTCCAAAAGACAATCTACCTCATGCAGAATCTTGGTTCTGGAACCAGATTTAAATTTGTCTGGCATAATTTTGGACCTTTCTCATCAGAAGTAGCTACAATCGGGCAATTTTTAACTGAGAACGAAATTCAAAGAGCAGAATTACTGACTTGCCAGGCTGCAAAAGATTTCAGCGTACTTAAGAGGGGAAAGGAGCGGGATACAAAGTTTTTAGAAATGATGTCGGACATAGTCTTCCTAGGGAAAAATCAGGGGATTCATGAAGAATCAAAACTATTCGGAGAGCTTATAAGACACCGCTCATACCTGGATGATAAGGAATTATTCAACCTATCCATCCAAAGGCTGAAGTCCTTTAATCTCATCTAGCAGCTTCCTTAGTTTCGGATTATTTCTGTCAGTTATTTGAACTAGTGTTGTTGGCTTACTCCTGCCATCAATCGTAAAGTCATTATCCTTAATAATGAACATATTACACTTATTTTGGATGGCGCAGGCCATATTCAATTTGTCCTGAGACCTTTGACCTCCTCGCACATTCAATTTTGAATGTTCTTTTATCGTATCTTCACAAATGTATAATTGTCTAAAGTTCATCAGACTCCTAACAATACTAGAGTGTATCTCGTTGTATCTATACTCTCCTCTTTCTTCATCTTTCTTCAACCTTAGTAATTTTTTAAAGATTTCCCCAAGAATTACAGTAGAAACATGCCCAAGAAATATCTTTTTCTCCGCCCCGTCCAATATTAGCTTGCAGTCATTAGATATACTAGTCTCGTCCCATGCTTCTATAAAAATTGAAGAATCAACCATATTGCTTCTTAGCTTTCTCCATTCACAATCACAATCATTAAATTCTAAAGCGCAATTTGGACATTGTTCTAACATCTCTTTTTTCACCATTGAATCTGATTATTGCAGCTTTTTATCCTTTGTTATGCTACAAACGAGATGTTCTTTTTATGCAATCTCGATTGTATTCTTGCACAAAAAGCAGCATAGTTATTGCGCAAAGCCTAGAATTTATTCTGTAGATCTAATTGAGATAGATTTAATAATCTCAAAATATTGATAGATTTATGAAAAAAGGGGGTTGGAATATAAACTGGAAAGTTCTAATTATTTGTATTCTTGTTCTTGCATTTGTTGGATTTACAGGGAGTTTGTTTACTCAGAAAAGTGTGAGCAGTTCGTGGTATGACTCAATCAGGCCTTCAATCACTCCGCCTAACTGGGTTTTTCCTGTTGTGTGGAATATTTTATTTTTATTAATTGCATTCAGCTTGTATTTTGCTTGGATTAATGCGAGAAAGAAGAGAAAGCTGACTGCTGTGGTTTATGGTGTTAATTTTAATCTGAATATGCTCTGGAGCATGCTGTTCTTCTTGTTTAGAAACCCTTCTTCTGCTTTCTACCAGATAATTGTTTTGTGGCTCTCAATAGTTTTGATGATTACATACACGTGGAAGATTGACAGAAGAGCTAGTTATTTGCTTGTTCCTTATTTATTATGGGTGAGTTTTGCCAGTGTTTTGAATTTTCTTGCTATTCGGATTCTGTAAAGATAGCGGGTGATGCTGATATTACTGCTATTCGAAAAGTTTAAATACAAGTTATGGCTAATCAGTTTATGCAAGAAACAGCAACTGTAAGAGAAGTATTTGTGTATGTTATCAGAGCAGGACAAAAGTATGGTCTAGTTTATGGACTCGAGGGAGGAGTTCCAGAAGAGAGAGTTGTTGCGAAAGCTGGAGTTCTAGAATCAAAAGGGAATAATGTGTTCTTTGAAATGTTGGGTGGAAAGCTGGAAAGATTTAGAGATAGGTGCAATGCTGGAGAGGTATTAGATGTTCAAGAAGGGCTTGCTGCTATTGTTGCAGAGATTCCAGACGATTCTCCAAGAGGCAATGTTGATGTTTACGGCTTAATTTAATTTCTTGTGATTACTTTTGTAATAAAGGATTATTACGATTGTAAAATGAAAGTTGAAGAGCAGGAAATTGAGAAGATAATAAAAAGATTTAACCAGCTAAGAGACATAATAAACATTTTGCTAAAGAAAAATGGGAAAAAATGAATTAATAGCCTATGCGCTAGATGCAGCATCTTATCTTGTATCCCGGGTTGAAGATATAGACAGAATTATTTTACACGGGAGTGCTGCGAGGGGGGATTTTGATGAAGAGTCTGATGTTGATTTGTTCATAGATAGTGATAAGAAAATGGGCAAGGCTGTTGATAAGACATTAGAGAGCTATAAGGACACAAGAAAATTCAGGGAGTGGCAATTGAAAGGGGTAAAGAATGAGATTTCAGCTATTACAGGAAAGCTTGATTCTGAGGAGTGGAAAGATTTGAAAAGAAGCATAATCAATACAGGAATCATTCTATTTGGGAAGTATAAGGCAGAAGCAGAAAGAGTCAACCACTATGTGCTTGTTTCTTTTGAGAACATTAAACCTGATAAGAAGAGGGTTTCAGTATTTAGAAAGCTTTTTGGGTTTAAGGTGAATGACAAAAGATATGAGGGGCTTGCAAAAAAAATAAATGCTGTGAGGGTTGGAAAAGGGAGCATTCTTGTGCCTATTGAGAGTTTCAGCAAAATAAGAGATTATATGAAAGAAAAAAAGATTGCTGTGAAAGTTTATGACTTGTGGAGTGATTCTGCACTATAACTTGATATAGTTATCTTCTTCTGGAAAATAATGAGACTAGGGCGTCATCTAATTTTTCTTCTTTTGGAGTTTTCTTGCCTGAAGAGCAGCTTCTTCTCAGAATATCTTCTATCTGCTCTGATAGAGTGAACATGTTTTTCTTTGCTCTAGTTCCTAATTTTTGAATCATTTCGTGAGAGAGAAATATGCAGATTTGATTCTTTAGCTTGAATTTGGGGTTTAACTGCTGAAAAACATGCTCTATCTGCGCAAGAGACCACTTGTTCTCAATCAGGGCATTTCTTATCTGCAAATCTGAGAATCCTCTTGAGCGGGCTTGCTTGATAAATTGAGTGAGGGTTGTCATTTTTTAGCAGTCTGCACATATACCTTTTCAACTTTGAAACTTTTGTATATTCCTTCTAGAATATCTGTGCCTGCATAACCTGCTAGTAAGCTTAGTCTAGAATCAAAATTGAATATTATTCCTGTGAATATTCCTACAATCATTGCAACCAGGACTGTTATCAAGTAGTATGTCCAGATAATTCTTCTTCTTAGAGATAGTGCTTTTAATAATCCTACAACTCCTCTAGTTAGTCCGCCAACTCCTCCTAAAACTGCTGCAATTAAGATTTCGTTCATGTTTCCTCTTTTGTTATTTTAGGTAGTTTTCTGTGGTTTTTATATCTTTTGCTCTCTATAAGATTTAGATTTGATTTTGCTGTTTTTGTTGTTACCGTCGCCAAATAACACTGTTTTTACTTGTTTTGAGGAACAAAAAAAAATATGTCTCAGAGTATAATTTTGTTTAAATAGAATTTGTATTGTAAACTAGTATGGTGTTCAGAAAAAGGTGTAATTTGAGAGTGGGTTCAGGATTAAAGCGAAATTGTTTTCATGTTCTAACAATTGAAAGGGGGTTTATATAAAAAGAAAAATGAAAAGCTATGCAATAATCGCAATGGCTTTATTAGTACTATCTGTTATGCCTATGGTAATGGCAACTAGTGTTGGAACTGGTGTCGGTGTTTCTATAACAACTGAACAGTTTACTCCTAGAATCTGGATGTGCGATAATAGAGTGTTTGAAGATGATTTTATCCAAAACACTGAGAAGGCTCAAAAAAGAGCAAATAACTATGCATTTGAAGGAGAATCCATCAAGTGGACTGTTCTCGTTATGGATAAAAACAAGATTGAGGAAATAACTGATGTTGTTGGCACAATTGGACCATCACAAGGTGTTGGAAATGATGTTGAAGTAGAATGTACAAGAGTTACAAGCACTGTAAAAGGCACTCCTGCTGGGAATTGTAACGCAAGAATCTTAGAAGAGAATTTGACAACATTCAAATCTGAGACAATGGCTTACTATGACTGTGAGCTAACTGTTGAGACACCTGCTTCAATGCATGGAGAATACTTCATAACTATTGAGGCAATGGATTCAACTGGATTGAGCGCTACAATGGATGAGAATGAGTACTGGTTCCTAAACCCAACAATTGCTTTGTCAGTTGAAGGAGATTTAGAATTTGAAGATGTTAGACCTGGAACACAAGCTTATTCACAGACATTACTCTTAGGAAATGATGCTGAAGCTGGAAGTGGAGTTGTTTTGGACATGTTTATGTCAGGAACTGATTTTTATGACCCTTCATCAAGTGGGGCAAGATGTTCTGATAACACAAACAAACTTGCTTTAGAAGAGTTTAAGTACTTCGCTACAAACGGGCAATATAGCACTGCAAAAACTGCTATAACTGGAAAGGATGATGAGAACTATGCTCCAATCCCTCTAGGAACTGCTATTAATCAGGCACGTGAAATTATCGGGAATCAAACTTTCGCAAATCCAATGGTTAAAATCACACCAGGAAACACATTAACTCCAGGTGCTGAAATGGCATTAACATTTAAGTTAACTATGCCAGAGCCATGTGTCGGAGATTTCTCAGAGGGACAGATATACTTCTGGGGAGAAGCCATATAAACAAACTTAATTTAATTTTTTATTTTTTTTAATTTATTTTTTATTTTTTATTTTTATTTCAGGCAGAAAGAGGGGGTAATTTTCAGAGATAAATTTGCGTGAGAAAGATTATGGAAAAAACAAAAGAAATAATTGGATTTGTAAGTGTTATTATTTTAATCTTGCTAATTGGAAATGTTTCTGCAGAATATGTTCGAATCTGCTTGACTAACGGGCAGAGCATTTCTATTACTCCTAGCACTCATAGCTCTAGATCGCCTGATGGAAGACTGATTTGTGGGAGTGGAAAGTGTACTGCAAATTTGAGGTCTGGAAAAGGTTTTGTTGATATTTGCGTCCAGAAAGTTGGAGACAATTTGTACTATCCACCGAGTTTACCGAGCAAGTGTTCTGGAGGATGCACTTTATTAGGAGACAATGGAGGTGAAGTTCCGAGTTTAACACTAAGCGCACTCTGGCCTTTCTCAAATGGGGGAGTGTTCACAAGAACGAGTTTTTTTTTAGATATAACAACTAATAGAATAGCAAGTATTAAGTTGATTGATAATGTTGCAGGAACTACTAGAGTTTTATGTCCTAACTGCAACTCTTATAAAAGAAGCTATACATTCAAGCAGGGGTTGAATGATTTTACTGTTCTTGCTGTTGACGGGCTTAATGTTCAGGAGAAAAGAGTAACCTTTTTTATAGATAATAAAGTGCCAAGGATATCTAAGACTGCTCCGAGTTCAAATAGTTTTATAGGGAGTGTCTTTACTGTTTATTATGATGAAGACAACTTGAGAGAGATACTTCTTCATTACGGAGTTGTTGGAAATTACAAGCAGAGAGCAATGGAAAATTGCGATTCTGGATTGGGACAGGAGTGTTCTGTAGATGTTAGTTTGAATGAGTTTGATAATCAGAAAATTGAATACTGGTTTACAATTGAGGATATAGCTGGGAATAGTGTTGAGAGCAGGCATGTTTTTGTAAATGTTGATGAAACTGCCCCAGTAATAAACTCTTTTGACAAGAATATCGATGGGAAGTATGCTACTTTTAGAATTGACTTAACTGAGCAGAATCTGGATAAGGTTGAGTATATTGATAATTTGGAAGAGAAGGGTAAATTGAAGACATTGTGCTCTAGTCTGAAGAATGGAATATGCGAGAAGAAAGTTTCATTTAAAGATGGGCAGCATGATGTGAGCATTCAGATTACTGACAAGGCTGGAAATACAGCAAACATCAACTCATCATTCTTTACAGATAGCAAGAAACCTAAGATAACTAAGACTCTGCCTGTTAGTAATGGTTATGCTAATGGGTTGTTTATGGTAGAATTTGCTGAGGAGAATCCTGTAAGCTTGGAATTAAACTATGGGAATAGATTATTGGGTTACCAGAGCAAGCCAGCTAATTTTAATGAGTGTGTAAGTGATAGAGGAAAGACAACTTGTTTTGTGAGTGTTGATTTGATTAGCTATCATACTCAGACAATTCAGTACTGGTTTACATTGAGTGATAAATCTGGAGCGAGTACTGAGAGCAAGAAGTTGAATGTTAAGGCAGATGCAGTAGAGCCGATAGTTAGCTCTTTCTCACATTTAACTGGGAAGGGGTATGTCTCTTTTACAATGAGCATTAGTGAAAGTAATTTCTTTAAAGTTGAATATTGGGATAATTCTGAGACCAGACCCATATGGAAGACTATTTGCTCTTCTCTTTCAGGTGGAAGTTGCATAAAGAAGGTTTATCTCAGAGCTGGAGAGCATGATTTAGACATAAGAGTATCAGATAAAGCAGGGAATTATGCTTTTGAAAAAGCAGTTTTTACAATTTAAATTAAATTAAAAGATAAAAATGGAACAAGATAAGATAAGAGAAGCATTTGAGAAAGTCAAAGATGATATCAATGAGCTGAAAGGGCAGCTTGAGAAGCTTGTTGATAGAGTTAATGACTTGGCTATTGAAGTTAAGAAGAAGAAATAAAAACCCTGTTTCTTAGTTAATATCATGAGAAAGAGTGTTTTTGTATTAAATCTTATGATTTTGAGTGTTTTTGCAGTTAGCATCTTGCTTGCTTTTTACTTTTTGGATATTAATGCCAATGTTATTAGAGACAATAAAGAGAGTTCTAGTGTTAGTTCAAATTCTAAGCCTGTTTTGATTGATAAGAGTAATTTTGCAGGTTATCTTGCGAGAAACGAGATTATCACTAACCTTCCTAAAAACGCTGTAATCTCTCTAAAAGTTGATTCTGATTATTACACAATTGGGAAGGGAAGTGTGGCAAGGGGAATTGCTAAGAATCCTGATTTAGAAGTTTCTATTCCTGGGAGTTATATTCCGGGAATAGGTGATTTTTGCAACAGTGTTAAAAACGCAATAAATAACCAAGATGCTGTTATTGAGCTGAAGATAAGCTCTGTTTCGTTTTTATGGAAATATAGAGGTGTTGTGAAATACAGAGAGTGTTTTGGGTTTTAGATTCCGCAGAGATTAAGCTGGTTTTTTATGCATTCTGTTCTTGCCTGCTCTATCTCTGCTCTGTGCCTGACATTCTGGCCTGTATGGAATGGCAGAGAATAACCCTGTCTTACTGACTCGAGATTTACAAAAAGCTCTTCCATATTATAAACCACATGAGCATATCTTAGTAATCTTCCAGAACTATCCTTGTCTTCTATGTCTTTTTCAAGTGTTATTGTCTTGTCAAGAACCATGAATTCCAGAAATCTTTTTGATTCTTCATAGTATTTTCCGCCTAGTTCGGGGGCATCTACTCCTATTAGTTTTACAATCCTTCCATTATCAAGAGTGAATGATTCTCCATCAAGAACTTCTGTTACTTTTCCACTTTCTTCCTGAGAATCTTGCTGTTGAGGTGGAGAGATTGAGGGGCGCATTAGAAGTATTGCTGAAATGTTTATTAGAGCTAGGAAGAATAGCAATATGATTAGAAGCGCAAATGCTCCCTGACTGTTCTTACTACTCTCTTTTTTTACTGCCATTTTATAGAATATTCAGATTTCCTAAGTTTATAATTATTTTGGAAAAAAATTCATTACTTGTTCCTGATGAAAAATAGAAAGATTTAAGTAGTATTTATCACTTGTTTTAAGATGATTAAAAGAGGGTTTGTTGCTCTGCTTTTTATTGCACTTTTTTCTATTGTTTTTTATGTTTCTTTAACTCGGGCCGATAACAAATATATGAATGTTAGTGCTACGATAGAAACCCCTTCTCTAAAAATAGAGATTGCCGATTCTGTTTATTTAGGAAACGTTTATCCGGGTTATGAAGGTGATTGGGTAATCTTAAGCATTAATAATACTGGAGAAATAAATGCTAGAGTTACAGCAAGATTAGAAATAGAAAATGATGAGCTATTCAAAAATGTTTGTCTTAGGAAGACCAAACCCGCCTCTATGGATGATGCTTGCTCTCTTGCAACATATAATCTCTCAAAATTTGATATGACACTAGACAGACCTGATGAGGTTGGGGGGGTTAATAATAAAACTATTTACGCCAAGCTTAATTTAGAGGACTACACTGGACTCGAGTATGGTGTAAAATCTGCTAGAATAATTTTTGTAGCTATGCCTGATAAGTAAGTTAGTTATCTGGAAATAAGAAGATGAAAATGATTATTCCCGTAGTTATCCTTTTACTCCTTAATCTTGTTTCTGCAACTGAAATAGGAATCTCGCCTTCTAAACTTGAGTTTTCTGGCAAGAATGGAGAGGTGATATGCAGGAATATTGAATTGATTACTAAGGATAAGGAATATTTGAGAGGTGAGGACAGGTGGGGTTTAGAAGATTCTAGAAAGCTGGAAGATTATAATCTAAGAGATGATGAGCTTGGAATTGAGATTGATTATACTAAGAGTATAGAGTTTAGAGGAAGACAGATTATTGAGGTTTGTCTGCAAACTCTTGATTCTGGGGTTTATTACGGGGCGCTGATTTACAAGACTGACAGCGCAGGTGTTGGAACGTGGTTAAAAGTTAATATTTCCAGAGAGTTTATTGAGAATGGAGTTTCCAGAACTAGCATGACTGGAATGAGTGTTTTTGAAGAAGGCTCTAA
>JAHIEM010000076.1 GCA_018901625.1 Nanobdellota archaeon | reverse complement strand
TGCATAGTAATTGAATCATATTTTCAGGAGGAGTATTATTAACTGCAAGAGCAGTAAGATATGCTGTTGCAATGCCTGATGCAATTCCTGTTGGGTGTGCATGAGTGCAGATACTTGCTGCTGAAGCTATTTCACAAAGTTTTGGGAGATTATCATGAAAAAGCAATCCTATTGGAGCTGTTCTCATTGCTGCACCACATCCTTTTGAATCTTTTGAACCTGAGATTCTCCAATAAATTCCGTTTTCCATATTTTTTACACCAGCTGTACATGTTGCTCCTAGGGCACGATTATTGTCTGGACTATTAAGCCAGGCGATATATTGTTCTCTCATCTCTCTCATAATTGTTTCAACATCATCTGTTTTTGAACTAATTAATGCTCCTGCTGTTGCTAATGTCATTTGAGTGTCATCGCTATATGCTCCTTCTGGAAGTGAGCCATAAGTCTGAAAGTTTTGCACTCCTCTTTTCCCAATATATTCTTTTATTTGCCCAAGAGTTAAAAATTCTACAGGAAATCCCAATGCATCTCCTATTGCTAATCCAAATAAGCATCCTTTAAATTTATCTTGCAATTCTGCCATCGGATTATCTGTTTTGGTTATTTTTAAACCTTTCTTTATAACTACTATGGAGTTACTAATAAAATAAAGAAACAGTTTCTTCTTGTCAAATAGAACTAAATGAATTTCCCCCTTCTTTGGAGTAATTCACGATATTGCTCGTGCATTTTCGCATTATAATCTGCAGCAAAATCTGCAATTTCTTGCGCACTATTGAACACAGTAGATTCAAGATGAGTCATATGAGTTTTATGCAATACAAATCTTTCAACTCTTGGGTCTGAAGCATTGAATAAGATATTGTTATGGTAAAATAAAATAGGTTTTTTTCTTGAGCCTGCAATATTTGCAATTGTGATTGGAAGTGCGTCAAACAAAGGCATATCAAATTCTAGGAGATATGCTCTATTTTCACTATTAAGAAAATCTGCCGCAGGCACAATCTGTGGTTCTGGGAAATCTGCAACAGAAAACACAAAATCACTATCTTCATAATCACCATTATGCAATCTTGCATGAATACCTTGCATCATCTTAATTCTTTTTGCTTTTTCTAGTGATGCTTCTAAAGAATTTTGGGCAGCGCATTTAGAAAGCAAAATGCCTTGTTTAAATATCCGAGAATAATCTTCTGTTCCTTCTACTAAGCATAATGCTCTAAAAACTCGGATATTTCCAAGATGTCTTTTAAATGCATCTTTTGCTTGCACTGGTTTTGGATTATATTCTAACAAAAAGTTTAAGAATTCTTCTTTTCTTGTAAATATTCTTGGGTCATTAAGCAGTTCTTTAATAATTGGGTCATTATTATTTGTCATTTTCTACGAGGAATTTTAGATAATCATTAATTTCATTAGTAACCATCCTATGGTGGCTTGGAATTAAATCAGGAGGGGTAATGCTTCTTTGTCTTGAATCGCGCTGGTTGTTTCTATAAACTGTTACAAATGCAGTCGGAGGTATTGAATTGTTATCTAGGGTGGTTATTACTTTTAGTTGATAAGATATTACGTCTTTTCCTTCGAATCTTGCTCTGTAAAAATCAACTTCTGTAGTAAGATGATAAATTTCCAGAGTACTATCTCTTGTAATTCGTGTCCTTTTTTTTCTTGATCCAGTTTCCATAATATGCAAAATTTTTTAAGTTTATAATTTATTTATAGTTTTTGGCAGTAGGGTGTGCAATATTGCAATTCTGCCATATGATTATATGTTTTGGTTATTTTTAAATCTTTTTTATAACCACTATGGAGTTATAATAAATAAAAACAAATGTATTTAATGCAAGAAATATTTTGCTTTAGATGAAAAGAGGACGATTATTTTTGTTTGGAATTTTCTTGATAATCTTACTTGCAAGTTTCTCTTCAGCAGGAATATTAAAAGTAACAGAAGAGCACCCATTTTTAGTTAATGGAGAATGGGTTCCTGCTAAGAATTTAAATGAAGGTGATTTGCTTAAGACTGCTGATGGGAAATCAGCGAGGATAAAATCAATAAAGTGGGTTCCTGGCATTGTTGAGGTGTTTAATTTAGAAGCTGGTTATTTTCATAATTTTATTTTAAGTGATGGGCTAGTTGTGCATAATAGCGGGAGTGTTGGAAAAAATATTGTTCAATTAAAGATACCCGGTGTTGGAGACTATAGTCTAGTTTTTCATCCTTATGCCGAGGTAAGTAAGCCTATTCCTCGTTATACTATTGCTGTGCTTTCAGGTGTGGAACCTAGCGCAGGCAAGGCTTTGTTTTTAGGAAAGATTGATCCTTTTGGCAGTGTAAATGTAGAATATTCTCCATTGAAAACTATATTTACTTATCCAAATAGACAAGGACATCAGATTCAATTTTTAATAGATAATCCAAAAATAGATTCAGTTGCAGTTTTTGGGGCAGCTAATGTTTGTGGTGCACCATTTGCACAAGAAGTAGCTATTGCAAGACCTGATATTAAAACAATATTTGCTTTTGATGTAGTTGGTCCAATTAAGACTATTGGAAGAGTTGAACTTAAACAATATAATATTGTGAATGCCCCCCTTTCTCAAAAAGTTAAAGCAATTCAGTGGGAAAATGCTGCGTATTATTTAACTCCTCAAGATTCTCAAAAAGCTCTAAGAAATATTTGGGATAGTCTTGATGATGGGGGCTATCTTTTTGGAGCAGATGGTATTTTTAAAAAAGCTCCTGATTATTCTTTTGATTATATAGCAATTAGAGATACTTCTGTTCCAACAAGCCCTCCTCCTTATCAGCTAACTTATGATTTTAAAATTTGTGGCTGTAAAATGATTAATGTGCGGGGGGAAAATCCCTGATTCTATTTTTCTGTGTAAATTAAATTAAATTTTTGTATGTAAACCATGAACACATTCTGTGGAATAGTGATAAAATTATATTATATATTATCCTCCTCAGGCAATCATTTTCCTATATTTTTTGCATTGATTAATACTTATTCAATTATATATTTAATTTTGTTCTTGAATATTCTTTCAGCGAAGCTGTTTGAATGGCATTAACTTTTTAATTATGCTAAAAAATAAAAATTATTTAGGCGGGAAGTTTGCAGCATTGCTAAATTACAGGCAATTTGCTTAAGAGCCCTGTAGTTTCAGGTATAAGTTTTTGGCATATATAATCATATCCTGGTTCAAGTTCAGATGTTTTTTGAAAACAATTTCTTGCTTTGATTAAATGAATTTTAGCAGTTCTGATGTCTTGATTATTTATAAGATGTCTGGCTTTAATACAAAGAAGAGAAGCATATAATAAGAAGTTTGGGGCAAAAAAAGGATTAAGCAGAGTAGAAGCAGCATAATTTTCCAAAGATTCTTCAAGAATATTTTGGGGAACATTTGTTTTAGAACCAAAAGATTTAACTGACTTTGTCCAGAGAGCAGTTGCATATGCATAATAAGAAAGATAATCTGGGTTATGTTTTAATTCTTCTCTAGCTAATTGAAATGCAAGTTCTGGTTTTTCTGTTAATAATCTTATTAATTCACTTTCTTCTGGTTTTCTGTAATTTGGGCAGAATCCTACTGAATAAATATGGCAGTTTATTGTGCTTATCTGACTTTCTAAAACAGATTCTTGATTAAGGGGATGGAGTGCTAACTGGGTTGGCAATGCTCCTCTTGAGTTAGCAGGAGAATTATTAGAATAATCAATAAAGATTTTTTGCTGATTTGTAAATTTTAAAAAATCCTGCCCAACTTGTGGATTTGGGAATAATAAGGAGTATAGTTCTGGATTATCAGTTGGAGAAATTGGAAAGCAGGTTTCTGATGGAAGGAGAATTATTCTTTTTTTTGATTTTACGCTCTTTTCTCTTCTTGCTTGTGCCAGGCTTGCATTATATGTTTCACCATCTATAGAAAATACTCCTTTATGCTGATTTACAGAAGCAGCATCATTTGCTTTTTCTTTATCTAATAATAAGGAGTCAAGAAAAAATAATGCTGGAGAATTATGTTTTGTAACAATTCCGTGACGAGTATAAATCAATTTTCTGTTTGCTGGATGGTTTCTTGGCAGGGACATTTTTATTTTAGCTAATTCTTCTAAAGATGGCAAATAAACTCTTAATTCAAATAATCTTTTGATAGTTTCTGACAGGGGAGCATGCAATATTGCAATTCTGCCAATTCTGGGAATTTGCTCTTCTGTTATTTCAGATATCATGGTATTTATTAAATTTTATTAGATTATTGCAATTAAGCATATCTTTTTTCAAACTCCCTGTAAATATAATGGAAAGCACGCTCTGGAATATCTAGATGCTGTGCATTAGGAAGAGTTATTGTTTCAAGAGTGGTTGCAGTTTTGTCTTCTAGCAGTATTTTGGGGCATTCATTTTTTTTGTCTAAGATTAGATAGTCTGCTTTTATGTGAAGAACTTCTTTGACATTTCTGGGAATTGTTATTATGTTTCTTGTTCCATCTAATAAAAATAATATTTCTATTGGACAGCCATAGCACTGCTTTGCAATCTCTTCTGCTCTGTCACAACCTAGACTAAATCCACCTAAATAAACTCTTTTTTGATTTGCAGCTGCTTCTTTTATAAACTGGAGTAAGATATTTCCATCTCCTGAAACAGCAATCCCTGCTGTATTAAATTTTGAAGATAGATTTGTAACAGCTTCTTGCATTGCTGTTCCTGTTCTTTCTGTCCATGCTCCTTCAATTAAGCAGATTAAGTCTTTTTCTCTTACTTCTCCTAATAATTGGTCTGCTCTTGCTTTAAAAAGATAGCAAGGAGTGCGTTGAGATGTTTGTTGCTGCATTTTTAGTGTGAAATTTTTATATGTTTTCTATTGCTAATCCAAATAAGCATCCTTTAAATTTATCTTCCAATTCGGCCATATAATTATATGTTTTGGTTATTTTTAAACCTTTCTTTATAACCACTATGGAGTTACTAATATCTTAGGTTGGGGAATTAGATTTATACAAGCAAGGCAGGGATAAAATAAGCTGAATAGCAACTAATAAGTGCTGAAGATACTAATTTTATTAGTTTTTAATTAAGTAATTATAACTTCTTCGTCGCTATATGATTTAAATTTAAAAAGAACTAATTTTCAGTTTTGCCTAGGACATATGTTTCTTGCTTATACACATTTAGGATAGAATCTCTGACAGGTTTTCACTTTTTTAAGATTATTGAATATCAATAAACAAAAAATTAAACAGCTTCGCTGGAGTAGTGTTTAAGAACAAAATTAGATATTATAAACAATTATTAGTAATGATAAAGGCATGTTCTCCAATTAATAATTTTATACCTTATATGCAAAACCCACTAGATTTTTATAGATTCCTAAATTTTCATTATATTTAATTATGCTGAAAGCAGAATAGTGGTAAAGTTAATTTACTATTATCTCGCAGAATGCAATTATACTTTCTATATAATTAATTAATAATTATTTAGTATATGGCTTGCATAAATTAGAATGAGAGATAAGCAAAAAAGTTTTCTCTTTATAAGTATCAGAGATA
>JAHIEM010000006.1 GCA_018901625.1 Nanobdellota archaeon | reverse complement strand
ATGAAATTCAAAGAACAGGTAATTATCAAAGGAAAAGCTTATGAGATAGACAAAAACGATGTCGTTAATGTTCTAAAAAACATGCGCCCTGATAGAATTAGAAAATTTTATATAGAGGCAAATGAAAACAAATATCCTGTTACTCAAGCATTGGCGGCTACCGTAAAGCTTCCTAAGGCTTTTGTTGGTAGTAATGTTGCCTTGCTTTTTTTGTCAAAAATAGGATTTGAGATTAAAGAAAATTTTTAAAAAAACAACAACATTTCAAAAACGGCTGTTGTTAATGTTGTTGTTAATATTTATACATTGTTAATACATTGTTACGAAGTCGGCAAACCCATAGAAAATAAGGATTTTAAGGACATAAACATCAATGAATGGATACTATCACATCAATGAATGGATACTATTGAAAGAAAAAACATCAATGAATGGATACTATCACATCAATGAATGGATACTATTGAAAGAAAAAACATCAATGAATGGATACTATTGAAAAGAGGTAAAAAATGAAAGAAAAAAGAGAGCTAGTTAAGGTTGAAGGAAATTTAATTGAGTACCCTTTCTTTCATTTAGGAGGAAGAAAAGATATAGTTGTTTCTAAAAAACATGAATTTGGAGAAGTTGTTTTAGAAGACGGAACAACGGTAAAAAGAAATTTCACCGTTGAGAATGTTAAAGGAATACCAGGTCCCTATGATCAGGATGTCTTAATGGCGATTTTAAGAATAGGGACAAAAAAAAACAAATTGACAGAAGATATTCCCCTTACAATTTATGAAGTGGCAAAAGAAATTGATGGCTTGAAACACAGAACAAGGGTGAAAAAAAGCATAGAAAAACTAGCGTCAACTACATACATATCAAAACAGGTTGTTCTAATAAAAGAAAACGGTACAAAATATTATCTCGACGATATTTTTCATATTTTAGAATCAGCAACATTTCTTGACAGCTCGCAGAAGAATAAGAGAAAGTCAAACCAGTTTACTAAAGTAAGGTTTAACAGGTTCTTTATAACTAATTTTTTGAATGATTATTACAAATTTATAGATTTTGGAAAATACCTGAGCCTAGGAAGCCCGGCCGCTAAAAAGCTTTATCTTTACCTTGAAAAGAAAAAATTCAACAAAGACACATACCAAATAAGCCTTGACAATCTGGCTCGTATTTTGCCCATCGAATCAAATAAACATTATCAGATCAGATGGATATTAAAAAAAGCGCATGAAAAGTTAATAGAACATTTAGTTATAAAAAGTTTTGAATTTAAAAAAGACAAAGTTGTTTATCATTTCCCCCAAAAAACCAACAATCAAACAAAAGAACTCCCGCAAAATACGATTGTAGATGAATTAATAAGTATCGGCATAACAAAAAAAGTCGCAGAAGATATATTTGAAAAATACGGCTTTGAACACACCAGAAAACACATTGATCATCTGAAGCATCGCAAAGCGAAAAACCCCCCAGGACTTTTAGTAAAAGCCATAATGGAGGACTGGGCGCCATCCGCGGAATACATTAAAGAAAAGAAAAAGGAAGAAGAAAGAGAAAAAGCAAAACAAAAAAAGGAAGAAGAAAAAAGAAAAAAAGAAGAAACGGGCAATGTTGAAGAAAAAATCAACGAAATAATGAAAAAACTTACAAAAGAAGAAATTGAGAAATATAATAAAAAGGCCGAAGAACAGTTTAAAAGAGAAAATCCTGATATAAACATAAAATTTTTTCCAAGCGCCTATAAAGAAATTGTAATAAAAAAACTTGTTGCAGAGGAAAGAGATATTAATAAAGCCGAACACATAAGCATAGGCGAAGGAAGGTAAGTCAAATGGATGAACTACAATTTACCAAGGAAGAGGAAAAGAAAGTCGTCCTTCTTTCTACCAATGAAGTAGCGGAAAAGTTGGGAACTTCCGCAAGGGCAATTCGGTATTTAGCGGAAGGCGGAAAACTTCCTTCTCATAAAATAAAACAGGGCGAAAGTAAGATTAAATATATGTTTGAGCTTGAAAAAGTAGAGGAATGGGAAAGGAAAAGAAAGCTTCCTTCCTCTCAAAGGGAAGGAAGAAGAGGGGCTTCCTTTCTGCTTCTTTTGCGGGAAAAGGAAGCACTAAAAGAGCGAAATGAGGAGATTGTCAAGAAAATGGAAACCCTCATGGTAGAAGTTGGCCGGTGGCAGGGAGGTTATAAAGAAAAGGAAGAGCAGGTTAGACAAATCCAGCACCTATTGACAGAAAGGGCGGAAAGCTTATATCAGAAAGAAGCAAAAGTAAAAGAACTCGAAGATAAATTGCAAAAATATACTTGGCAGATGGAAGAGGAGCTACAAAGAGAAAAAAAAGAAAAAGAATTAATGCGAACCATCGCCGAAGAAGAGAAAAAAGGGCTAGAAGAAGAGGCCCGAAAGGTCAAGGAAGAAATTGAGACCGCGAAGGCGATGCGGGAAGAAGAAAAAGAAAATCTCGCGCAAGAAATTTTAAAAATGAAAAAAGAAGCTGAAATAATAAAAAAAGAAAAAGAAGAGTTAACGCGAATATTACTTTTTAAAAATACGCCATGGTGGAAGAAAATTTTTTACACGAAAGAACAATTAGAAAAGAAAATAGAAAAAGAATTTAATAAAAGCAAGGAAGCTTTAAATTAACAAAAGAAGGTGGTGACAAATGTTAAATATCAACAAAAAAAGCGATGAATTGCGAAACTGGGCAAAAAGTTTGCTGGATGTTCTTCCGAAGAAGCACATAGAAGAGGTGGTTGATTTTATAGAGTTTTTAAAAGAAAAGGAAGAAGCCGAAAAACCAATTTCAAAAATAATGGAAGACATGCATAAAGAAGCCAGAAAAAGGGACATAAAAAAACTGACTGCCGAGGATGCGGCAAAGCTAATACACAAAAGAAGAGGGGTAAAATAAATTGGTAAAAGCAGTCTTTGATACCAATATTTTTGTTTCTGCCGCCATTGCAACTGGCCCATGCAATAAATTGTTGCAGGCGGCAGAGAAAAGAAAATTTACCCTTTTTATTTCAGAAGAGATATTACGGGAAGTGGAAGAAACTCTCCATGATCCTGAATTTAGATTTAACCCAAGACAAATCAGAATATATCTTCGCAAGATTCGAAACATAGTAAAAGT
>JAHIEM010000075.1 GCA_018901625.1 Nanobdellota archaeon | reverse complement strand
TTTCATAGGCAAATCTCTATGTTTTCGCAAAAAATCTTCCACCATAAGCACGGTGCTAAGATTAGGGTATCTTTTTACTTTTCTTCCTGTTTTTTCTATCATCTCTGTATCATTAAACTCTAATTTAGCAGTCATCTGTTTATTTTTCCTCCTCAGGCATAAGTATCAATTGATATCTATAAGGTATCATTGTTTATAAATGTTTCTACCCCTATTTTCTCGCCTGTTTCCACATCTTCTCAAAGAATCTTAAATAAGACTGCGCAAAAAGTTTATCCCTAATCAGAAACAAAACAGGCTCTTTTGTCCAAACAATAATTCCCACCTCATCTCCCTGAATATGAGTTTCAGTCATTGGCTCAAAATCTCTCTCAAAATATCTTACCTCTGTAAACTTATTTTTGATTGTTTCTCCATAATTTCTCAGCGAAGGATTAAAAATCATTTTTGCAGCAATTTTCTTTTTTAGTCTTTTAACATTGTAATTGACCCAAAACAACTCACCCATAGTATCTACAGAAGCTCGCGGAGCTCCAAAAACAGAATAGTCTTTTCCTCTTTCTAAAGTTGAATTATAGAAACTCCTCACACCATTTACACCTCTGAAAATAGTTGCTTCTTGATAAAAAGGCAGAGATTTAGCCATCTTATTAATTTCCAGGGTTATCTTCTCAGCTTCTTTTTTCCTATTCCCAATCTCTTTCTCTTCTTGCTCAAAATACTCAACTAAAGCCTTAGAAGAAGCAATCTGAAATAATCTCTTCTTGCCTTCAACAATAAAAGAAACAAGCCCCTTGTCAATTAATTTTTCTAGATTGTCATAAACAATGTTCTTATGGAATTTTGTTTCCCTAATCAGCATTCTCGCATCAGCTTTTCCAAATCTGGTTAAAGCCAGATATACTTTAGCTTCATTCTTATTAAATCCTAATTTAATCAGTTCTGACACTTCCATAGTAGTCATATAATATGACAACCAATATTTAAATCTTATCATTCAAAATTTTCTCTGGGTAAAAAGAGTTCTAATAGAAAGAATATGAAAACTGACTGGAACGAAGAACAATTAGTGCAAGAATACGCAGACAAACATAGAGGCATAACCGATTGGAGACTAGGATACAAGTCAGTATTAGAGTTACTAAGAAAAGTTTGCGGAAAGACTGGATTAGATTACGGATGTGGCTCTGGCAAATTTGCCAGAAGATTAAAAGAGTTTGGAGCAAATGTGTATGCCCTAGACACTTCTCAGAGAGCAATCGATGAAGCAATTAGAATAGGAGACGTAGGAATAAAATATAGGCATATTAAATCCGGAGATTTAAGTTCTGTTCCAGAACTAGATTTTGCCACAATTAATTTCGTACTATGTTGCGTACAAGATAACGAAGAAATAGCAGAAATTTTAAGGAAAATCTATGAAAAATTGCCACAAGAAGGAATCTTGGTTGTCTGCGAACCCCATCCGGATGGAGTTAATCACGAATTCGTTTCCTATAGAAGCACAGGAAAAGTCCCATTAAAGTCTGGAGACAAGGTTAGAGTAGAATTAGATGGATTAAGCAAAAAGTTTTGTGACTGCTGGAGACCAAAAAAAGAAACACTAGAACTAATCGCTCAAGCCGGCTTCTTTGTTGAGAGAGTAAAAGAGCCTCTAGCCGACCCCGAAGAGTTTTTTTGGAAAGATGAAAAAACTCAAGTGCCTTACCTGATAGTCAAGGCAGTAAAATGATGCATAATTACACAAACTCAACACACTCGCTCGCCATGAGGAGCTCACCCTTTACAAAAACTCAACACTAAAGCTCCCAGTCTTAATCTCCCTAGCACTAACAACACCCTTCAAATCCTCAAGAACTAGCTTCAACTTCTCAATCTTCTCTTTCTCCAGGCTCAAAACTATCTCAGCTTTCATTGATTTCTGAGCCTTAGATTTAGCCATTCTAACCTCACCTAAAACAGAAAGCAATAAATCCAAGACAGAGCCATCATCTTTTTTCTCAGAAATCTTAATCTTCTCTGGCCAGCTCGAGATATGTATCGAATTGTCTTTCTCAAACTTCTTAAAATAATTCTGATAAATCTCTTCAGTTATGTACGGAGTTATCGGAGCCATCATCTTCAATATTGCCAGAAGTGATTGATACAGCATATAACTCGCGCTCTCTTTCTCTTCCTTCGTCCCAGAATAAACTCGCCTCTTAACAATTTCTAGGTAATTATCGCAAAAAACATGCCAGAAAAAATTCATGGTTTCTTGTTTAGCTCGAGAATACTCATAATCACTAAAACTCCCTGTTGCAGAATCAATAACCTTATTCAAACTAGCTAAGAAAAGCCTGTCAGTCTCTTCAAGTTTCTTAGGCTTCTTATTACCGCAAAAACCCTCTCGTTTCTTAATTGGGTTTTTGGGGCCCTGAAAACTTACGTTTTCTTGGGAAAGTGACTGGGAAACAAACTTAGTAGCATTCCAAATCTTAGTCACAAACTTCTTTCCAGAAACAATCTCTTTCTCCTGGTAATCTAAATCTTCGCCAAGCTTTGAACTTGCTGCCCAAAATCTAAGCCCATCAGCGCCTGAAGTCTCCATAATCTTCTGTGGCTCAACCACATTACCTTTGCTCTTGCTCATCTTCTCCCCGCCTAAAGTTACAAAACCAGAAACCATCATATTCTCCCAAGGAGTTTTATTCTCGTGCAAGAACGACTTAGTAATAGTGTAAAAATCCCAAGTTCTGATTATGTCATGCGCATTGCACCTCACAGAATAAGGGATTTTTATGCCAGAAACAAGTGCAGCAGCAATCTGGGGAGTAATACTAGAAGTCTGCCAGGTATCAAAAACCTTGCTCTCGCCAATAGCATCTCCACCACAAGAGCATTTCTTCTTTGTCATTATAGGATCAACAGGCAGCTCACTCTCATTAGCAACTATAACCTTCCTGCACTTTTCGCAAGTCCATGCAGGAATAGGAACTCCAAAGTGCCTGTCTCTAGAAATATTCCAATCCCACTCTAACCCATTAACCCAATTCTCATATCTCTTAAACATAAAATCAGGATGCCAATTAATCTTCTTTCCTTGTTCAATCAGTTTTTTCTTTAAATCTAAAATCTTAATGAACCACTGCTCAGTCGGAAGTATTTCTATTTCAGTTCCGCACTTATCATGAACATTAACAGCATGAGTTATTGATTTCTGCTCAATAATCAAATCCTGTGCTTTCAAATCTTCAATTATCTTTTTCCTTGCTTCCTTAATCTTCATCCCCCCATACTCTCCGTAATTCACACTTCCATCCTTGTTCATAACTATTTTAGGCTCTAGTTTGCATCTTGCAATTGCCTCAGCATCATACTTATCTCCATAAGAACAAACCATTAACACCCCAGTTCCCTTCTCCATATTAGCAGATGAATCTGCAATTATAGGAACTTCAAAATCAAATAGCGGGACTTTTGCTCTCTTTCCAATTATCTCCTTGTATCTCTTGTCTTTTGGATTCACAAAAACAGCAACACAAGCTGGAAGTAACTCTGGCCTTGTTGTAGCTATTCCAAGTGTTTTTCCAGCAACAGAAAACTTCAAAGTAGAAAATAAGCTCCCGAACTCCTTGTCCTCTAATTCTGCCTGTGCAATAGAAGTCTGGCACTCAGGACACCACAAACTCGGGAAGTCTTTTTTATAGACTCTGCCTTGCTTAAAAAGATCAATAAAAGATTTTTGAGAAATCTTCTGGCAATGTTTGTCAATAGTTGAATAGTATAAATCATAATCAGCTGAAACACCAATATCTTTCCAGTCCTGAACAAAACGAGGTGTTATCTTTTTCAAAGTTTTCAAGCATAATTCAATAAAATCTCCTCTATCCATGCTCTTGCTCTTAACATTATTCATCTTTTCAACTAATCTTTCAGTAGGCAAGCCATTGTCATCAGTTCCAAATGGATAAAACACATTCTCTCCAATCATCCTGTGAAATCTTGCTATAAAATCCATCTGAGAATACATAAATGCATGCCCTAGGTGCATCTTCCCAGAAACAGTCGGAGGTGGAGTGTCAATAGAAAAGATTTTCTTCTTTGATTTCTGGTCAAACGCATATATCTTCTTCTTCTCCCAAAAATCTAATATTCTTGCCTCTGCTTCAGCAAAGTCATAATCTCCTTCTTTCTTGGTTTCTTCTGCCATGACCTACAAACAAGAAAGATATTTAAAAAACTATTCATTTAAAGAAAGATGATAAATTCCCGAAAGGCAGTAAGCCAGCTAGCCAAAATAGAAAGGCTAACAAACCCCAAGATGAGATTAGCTGCAGAGTGGGAAAAACCTTGGCAAGCTCTAATCTCAACAATTCTCTCCCCAATGACAAGAGACGAAACAACAATAAGATATTCTGAAATTTTATATAAAAAATATCCAAGCTTAAAATCTCTATCAAAAGCAAAATTAAAAGAAGTAATAAAACTAATCAAGCCAATCAACTATCATAAAACAAAAGCAAAACATATAATAGAAACAGCAAAGATTCTGATAAAAAATAAAAGAATTCCAGACAACAGAGAAGAACTATTAAAACTCCAAGGAGTAGGAAGAAAAGTTGCGAATGTATACCTCGTTCACATTCATAATACAGCAGCAATTGGAGTAGATACTCATGTAGCATATCTAAGCAAAGTTTTAGGATGGACAAAAAATCAAGTTCCACGGAAAATAGAAAGAGACCTCGAGAAACTATTTCCAAAAAGGCTCTGGAACTCTATAAACTACATCCTAGTCAGATTCGGCAGAATGCACAAAACAAGAAAAAAACAAGTTCAGGTTCTAAGAGAGAATAAGATAATTTAAAGCATAAAACTTATAAACTCGCATAAACACCAAGAATCATGGCAAATTCAGGAGTCAATCTCCCAACAGGGTCTGGGGGATTAATGAGATATAATGAAGAATATGAATCAAAGCTAAAATTAAAGCCAACTCACGTGATAATTTACATAATAATAGTCATTCTATTCACACTCGCCCTAAACATTTTCTGGCCAATAAGAGCAGCAGCAAGTTTTCTAGGATTACTGTAAGTTAAGTATTAAAGAAGAAGAAATTTATAATAAATTGGCTGACAGAATTCCCGGTCTTGCAATGGATGATTCACAAGACGATGGCACCGCACTAACCTAAATGTTTAAATATCTCAAAATTCTGAAAAAATCATGATGGGTCTAGATCCTAAAAAAATGCAGCAGGTTATGAAACAGCTGGGCATGAAGCAAGAAGACATAGAAGCGAGCAGAGTGATAATTGAGTGTGAAGATAAAGATATTATAATTCAAGAACCAAGTGTTCAAAAGGTAACAATGCAAGGGCAGGAAACCTTCCAAATCTCCGGGGAAATTTCAGAAATAGAGAAAGGAATAAGTGAAGAAGATATAAATCAAGTAATTGAAAAAACCTCTTGCTCAAGAGAAAACGCAGAATCTGCGCTAAAAGAAGCTAATGGCGACTTGGCAGAAGCAATTCTATCACTGAGCTAGATTAACTAATCCAACTCTCTCTTTCAGTAGTCTCCTCTCTATTTATCCTGCAGTTGTACCCTCTTGAAGTAAAATACGCCCATGCTTCCTGAGCAATTGTTCTTAAACCACTAAACGAAGAAAACCTGGATCTTACATGTCCCCGAAATTGCTCTCCGCTCTCCCTAACCCCTTCATAATACAGCCCATGTGAAGAACAAGCAATTATCATCATATCATCCAGGGTTGCAGGCACTAAACCAACTGTGAAAGCAATCTCTTTCGCATCTCTCGGAATCCTTGCAATTAGTCTTGTTGTAGCAAACTTCACCTCACAAAATGTCTCTTCAAGTTTATAAGCATTATCGTTTTAAAACACATAATTATATTAATCCGAACTCATTCCAGATATATACTCAAAATGCTCCAAGAAAAATATTTTGAAAGCCTGGAACAAGCAAGGAAAGCAATGCAAATAGCAGACCATATGACATATA
>JAHIEM010000154.1 GCA_018901625.1 Nanobdellota archaeon | reverse complement strand
TTTTCTCTTTTTTTGGCTTTTTTTGTCGAATTCACCCATCGGATTAAAACAGATGATCCTGAAAGGTATCAATCCATCGCAAAAGAATTGAAATTCTGGGGAAAAAGGAATGAATGACAAGTTGATAGTAACAAGAGAATCCACGCCAAGATCTCTTTGTTTTGCACAAAGCTTTCCACCCATCACTCTTTACTCATAACTGTATTATATATGAACATCCTCAAAAGATTCTCGTTCTTCTTCAATATCGGTTTACGAATCGTTGATATTTTTATTATGCTTGGTGTCACATGGGTTGTGTGGGGCAGGAAGGACACGCTTGAATTTTTTCGAATGTTTTCGATATACGGCTGTATAATTATGGCTGTTGTTTTTTCCTTTATGAATATCTACAAATCATGGCGAGGTGTAAAAGCTGGCAAACAATTTCAACAACTGATACTTGCCTGGATTTTGTGTATAGTCATTTTTAATGCAATGATTTTATTGCTGTCCAACAGAGACCAGTTGGCTGCTTTATGGCCATTTGCGCTATTTAAATCCAAAACCTTCCTTTTATGGGCAATGCTTGTTTTTATTGGGTTATTTATTTTTCGTTTGGCATTAAAACACGTGTTATATTACCTCAGAGACAAAGGGTATAACCAGCGCAGTGCTATAATAGCCGGCACTACGGAATCTGGCATAAAATTAGCAAAGCATCTGGAAGATAATCGCTGGATGGGAATCAACTTTATTGGGATTTTTGATGATAAATTTCCTGACGAAATCTTTAAGATATCCTTTCCAGAAATAGCAAATCAATACCTTGGAAAGATTGACGATTGTGTTCAATACCTATTGAGCAATAACATTGATATTCTATTCATTGCGCTGCCCATGCGCGCTGAAAATAAAATAAATATGCTTTTATGGGAACTCGGTACAAAAGGAGTTGAAGTCTTACTGTTGCCCGATCTTTTTACATTCGGCATTCAAAAATCACGAAACCTTGATTTTGGTGAATTTCATTTGTTGGATATCAACCTTTTTCCCCCATGGAAAAGA
The DNA here is from genome assembly GCA_018901625.1 of Nanobdellota archaeon. Taxonomy (GTDB): domain Archaea; phylum Nanobdellota; class Nanobdellia; order Pacearchaeales; family GW2011-AR1; genus JAHIEM01. The sequence continues at coordinate 3,491 of JAHIEM010000154.1, read as the reverse complement.
TCTTTTGATGTTTGTTTCTCTTTATTCATCATACTGCTCACCCTTCCGATATGGCTAATCATTGCATTGTTCATCAAATTAGAAGATGGCGGGCCTATTTTTTATAAGCACAAAAGAATCATGGAAAACGGAAAATCCTTTAATTGTCTAAAATTCAGAACCATGCATATTAATTCAGATTATAAATTGGAATCCTTGCTGGAAAACAACGAAATTCTTCGAATTGAGTGGGAGCAGTCCTATAAGCTAAAAAATGACCCCAGAATATCTAAAATCGGAAAATTTTTGAGGAAAACAAGCCTTGACGAATTGCCTCAGTTTCTAAATTCCCTGGTGGGTCATATGAGTGTGGTAGGTCCAAGACCCATTGTCTCTGAAGAATTAGATAAATATTATAAAAAAACAGCTTTAACTTATTGTGCCATGAAACCAGGCATTACCGGACCTTGGCAAACCGGCGCACGCAACGACACCAATAACTACGAAGAACGAGTGGAGATGGACCGAAATTATGTTTTAAATTGTTCTATCTGGGGAGATATCAAAATAATTTTTAAGACCATATGGCGAGTGTTATTTCCCAAAGGTGCCTATTAAAAAAGCATTCAAGAACTATTTATCTATGGAGGTAATAATTTGAAAGTTGTAATTTTATGTGGTGGCATGGGTACACGCTTGAAAGAAGAGACTGAATTTAAGCCTAAGCCCATGGTCATGATCGGAAACCGGCCAATAATTTGGCATATCATGAAAACGTATGCCTCCTATGGATATAACGATTTTGTTCTGTGTCTAGGCTATAAAGGCAACGTGATCAAAGAATATTTCTATCATTATGAAATTATGGCCAATGATTTCCAAATCAAGTTGGGTGAAAAAGAATCTCTTAAAATATTTCATAACCATTCGGAGAAAGACTGGAAGATTACTTTAGTAGATACAGGTGAAAAAACGCTTAAAGGCGCGCGCTTAAAAAGAATAGAGAAATATGTAGACTCAGACTACTTTATGGTCACTTATGGCGATGGCGTTGCAGATGTTGACATCGGAAAGCTTGTCGAGTTTCATCAATCTCACGGAAAACTCGCGACCCTAACAGGTGTTCGACCATCCTCCCGATTCGGTGAACTTGAGGTAGAAGGAAACCAGGTAACGGAATTTACAGAAAAACCACAATCCAATGAAGGCTTGATAAATGGTGGGTTCTTTGTATTCCACAGAAAAATATTTGATTACTTGGAGCTTGATGGAAATTGTGATTTGGAATTTGGGGCCTTGGAAAAAATAGCCAAAGAAGGTCAACTCATGGTGTACGAACATAAAAATTTCTGGGCCTGTATGGATACTTACCGGGATATGGAATATTTAAATAAGCTTTGGGATAATAATAAGGCGGACTGGAAAGTCTGGTGAAAAATGGAACTATTCAGCAATATATATAAAGCCAAGAAGGTCCTAATTACCGGTCACACGGGATTTAAAGGGTCATGGCTTGCCTTTTGGTTATTAAAGATGGGAGCGGATGTTGTAGGCTACTCACTAAAACCACCGACTTCACCGAACCATTTTGATCTTTTAAAACTTCCAATGCATTCGATCATTGGTGACATTCGAGACCGGGATAAATTATTCAAGGCCTTTCAAAACAGCCAACCCGAAATAACATTTCATATGGCCGCACAACCGCTGGTCAGACTGTCCTACCAGCAGCCGTTTGAAACATACGAAACCAATGTCATGGGTTTGGTGAATGTGCTTGAAGCTTGTCGAAATACGCCTTCCCTGCGTGTTGTCGTCAACATCACCAGTGATAAATGCTACCAAAATAATGAATGGGTTTGGGGATATCGTGAGAATGATCCCATGGGCGGGTATGATCCCTATAGTTCTTCCAAAGGCTGTGCTGAACTTATTACGGCCGCATATCGGAATTCTTTTTTTAATATTGATCAGTATAATCAATCGCATCAAATCCTGCTTGCAAGTGCCAGGGCCGGCAACGTTATCGGTGGGGGGGATTGGGCTGAAGACAGGCTTATTCCGGATATTATCAGAGCAATGCAAAAGAACAGTGAAGTTATTATCAGAAAGCCTCAATCCACACGACCTTGGCAGCATGTATTGGAACCGTTAAGCGGATATCTTTTGCTTGGGCAAAAATTATTGCAAGGCGAAAAGGCCTTTGCCGAAGCATGGAATTTTGGCCCCAAAGATGAGGACGCAATCCCGGTTATAGATATTGTTAAGAAGCTGAAAAGCAATTGGGCAAAGGTGAATTACAGGGTCGAAGAAGATAAATCCGATTTTCATGAAGCGCACCTCTTGAAATTGGATTGCTCAAAAGCCCATGCCATACTTAAATGGCAAGGCATATGGGACAATGAAACAACATTCAAAAAGACAACCGAATGGTATAAGGCATATTACGAGAAGGATATAATCCGCACAGATCAAGATTTAAAGACTTATATCAATGATGCTGTTCAATCCAAAACAGCGTGGGCACAATAGAATAGGTGCAAAATTGAGTGACAAAGCAAAAAAACTTAAAACAGAGATATTTGAAAAAGTAACCGAATATTATAATGAAGTCCATTCATCGCACGGGAAAATATTCCAACCGGGGATTTCCAAAATCAACTACGCCGGCCGTGTATTTGATGAAAAGGAAATGATCAGTCTGGTGGATTCCTCACTTGATTTCTGGCTTACAACAGGCGCGTATGCTGAAAGATTTGAGAAAGAATTCGCTCGGTTTCTGGGCATTAAGCACTGTTCTCTGACCAACTCCGGATCTTCCGCAAACCTTCTTGCTTTCATGGCGTTAACATCTCCAAGCCTTGGTGATAAAAGCATAAAAAGAGGTGATGAGGTCATTACGGTAGCGGCGGGATTTCCAACAACAGTCGCTCCCATTATCCAATACAATGCAATCCCGGTATTTGTTGATATTGAATTGCCCTTTTATAATATCGATTGTTCCCAGCTTCAAAATGCCTTATCTGAAAAGACCAAGGCTGTTATACTGGCCCATACATTAGGCAACCCATTTAATATTAAGGCAGTAAAAAGCTTCTGCGATGAAAATAACCTTTGGCTTATAGAGGACAACTGTGACAGCCTGGGTTCAAAATATTTATTAAATGGCGAGTGGCAAGATACCGGCACCTTTGGTGACATCGGTACCTCAAGTTTTTATCCGCCACATCACATGACCATGGGTGAAGGTGGCGCAGTTTACACGAACAACACAACCTTAAAACGCCTTATTGAATCCTTTCGCGACTGGGGCCGTGATTGCTGGTGCACATCAGGAAAAGACAATACCTGCAGGAACAGATTTTCTCAGCAATTCGGGCAACTGCCATATGGCTATGATCATAAATATGTATACTCGCATTTCGGATACAACCTAAAGGTCACGGACATGCAAGCGGCAATTGGCTGTGAACAATTGGTTAAATTGCCGAGTTTTATCGAAGCCCGAAAGA